>JAZSGT010000045.1:0-54138 GCA_045532865.1 Alphaproteobacteria bacterium | reverse complement strand
AATCTAATCCTGATAATATTATTATGGGCTTATCGCAGGCATTGAGGAATTATTTTCAGGTGGATTTTACCTCTCAACCTGTGGATTTGGATAGGGATTTTATCGTTGTCGATGGGATGATTTATCAATATCATACAGAATGCAACAATACCTATTTTGGGGATAGTTATTGTATTAAAGACAATAAAGTGAATTTTATTAATAAAGATTATCAGATGATTATTGATAATTTTATCATTGATTTTAAGGAAAATAAGGTTTTTCAACCTTATGAAACGATGCCAGATGCCTTTCCAGAAGATGCCGTCTTTTTGTTGATAAAGCAAGAACTTAAAAATAAAGGAAAGTTAACTTTAAAAAAGATGGACGGTTTAGACTGTATTTATTTAGAGGATAGATGCATTTTAAAATCAAGAAATGGAGAGATGATTTTTCTTGATTTAAAGGTTGATGGATATCTTGAAAATCCTATTTTTTCCCATCATCATGCGATTGAAGAAGTGTATTTAGAAAATGTAGAATCAGTTGCTAATAACAGTTTTAAAAATTGTGATAATCTAAGGAAAATCAGCTTGCCCTCTTGTGGTAGTGTTTGCTCATTTTCTATTTGTCATTTGCCTAAACTTGAATATATAAATTTGGATAAGGTTACTTTTTTAGGTGAAAGGGTTTTGTGTGATATTGGCCTTGTAAAAGAGGTGTCATTTCCTCTGCTTACTTGTGCTGGAGTGGCATGTTTTGCTGGGATGAGGCAACTCAAAAAAATAAAGGCACCAAAGATTAGAACATTAGAAGCGGCGGCACTTGGCCAAAACCTTTGTTTAGAAGAGGTTGATTTGCCAAATTTAATACGGTTGACTTATTGTAATTTATATAAATGTCCATCGCTTAAAAAAATTAGCTTGCCTCAGTTAAAATGTGTGGGATATCGTTGTTTGTCGATAAATAGAAATTTGCAAGAGGTTGATTTGCCAATGGTTACCTCTGTGTTAGATGAGGCTTTGTCAGAAAATGAAAATTTAATGATTGTTCATATGCCAAGCCTTAAAAATATTGGGTCAGAATGTTTTTCAAAAAATCAAAATCTTAAAAAATTGGTTTTAAATAAGGTTGAAGAAATTGGTTTAAAAAGTTTTTGTTCTAATCCAAATTTGAGATTTGTGTCGCTTAAAAGTGTGCAAAGAATAGATGAAAATTGTTTTTGGGGTAATCCTAAATTGCAACGGGTTTATTTAGATTCGCTTAAGTGTTTAGAAAGTTATCATTTGCCCATCTGTTTGATTCAAAGAAAGGGTGAACATGAGCGATAAATCTGTTTATGAGATTATAAAACGCCAAAATGGGGAAGCTTTTGCTAGAGCCATTCGAGATTTTGATAATGGGATTTTTGAGGTAGATGATTTGCCAGAGATTGTTAAGTATGCTGGTCGAAATGCCTTGCCACTTTTGGATTATTTAGAAAGTTTAAAACAAATTGAGATTAAAGAGGTTTCTCCCCATTTAGTGGAAGATCCATTCACGTTGCTTAAAAAAGCTGGATATGATGCTTTTTATGCTGATACGTTAGAAAAACAAAATTCCATTATTGATTATTATGCAAAAATGGAAGAGTTATGTACTTTTCGTGATGAAACAAGGTTTGAAGATTATTATATTATCCACTGCATAAAAGAAGGAGCAAAAGATTTAAAACGATCAGATTTTATTAAGCCTGATCGGCAAGATGAATATGGGACTTCGGTGATTTCTATCCAAATTTTAAAAGAGGGTGGTTTTATTTCAATTAAAAACAGATACAATCATGCTGTACTCTCGCCAGATAATACGTTTGATTCTAATCCAGACAATATTATCGGAGGGTTGTCTGCTGCACTTAAAAATTACTTTGATGTTGATTTTTCCTCTCAAGAAGTGGAGCTTGATGGCGCCTATCAAGTTGTGGATGGCAAAATCTATTATTGTCATACAGAGCGAAACAATATCTATTATGGGGAAAATTATTATATCAAAGATAATAAGGTGCACTTTATTAATTTAGATTATCAAATGTTTGTAGATGATATATTGATTGATTTTAGAGAAAATCGGATCTTTTTTTTAGATGAGGGTGACGTTGGCGTTGGTTTGTTTGATGATCCTGATTTGAATTTGCAAGTGCTGATTTACAATGAGTTGGAGGATAAAAAATTAACTAGAAAAAAAGAAGGTGATTTGACCCTTGTTTTTATAGAGGACCACTGTGTTTTAAAATCTCGAAAAGGGGCTCTTGTTTATTGTAATTTAAAAGGAAATTTTGAATTTGAAGCGGCTATTTTTATCCACCATCCATCAATTGAAGAAGTTTGTTTTGAAAATTTGGAAGTTTTGGGAGTGTATAGTTTTAAAAACTGCCCAAAATTAAGAAAGGTTTCGCTGCCTAAATGCAAAAAAATATTAGGTCATTGTTTTTCAGATTTGCCAAGTTTGCAAAAGATTGAGTTGCCAGAATTAAGAAGTATTGTAAATAGTTCGTTTGAGAGGTTGGATTTAATTGAAGAATTGACCTTCCCAATGCTTCAAACAGTGGGGATGATTTGTTTTAGAGATTGTCCAAATCTTAAAAAATTGAGTGCTCCAAATTTACAGTTGATTGGGATTAATTCAATTGTTCATAATGATTCATTGAAAGAGGTGTATTTGCCAGAATTAAACGCTCTTGTTGGTTTTAATTTAACAAAGTGTCCCAAGTTAAAAACGGTTTGTTTGGATTCAGTTTTAAGTGTGGGAGATTGCTGCCTTTCTGAAAATAACAGTTTGGAAACACTTTATTTGCCAAGTTTGGAGCGAGTTTTATCCGAAAGAGGATTTTGTAACAATCAAAATTTAAAAAGTGTTATCGCTCCTAAGTTAATAGACGTTCCAAATTTCAATTTGTTGCCGGCATTAGAACATTTTGAGTGTGAAAAAGGTGTTTATAAACGAAAGATGCCTTCTTGGATTAGTTCAAATGATTATATGAGTAAGCAGTTTGTTTTGAGGAAACGAGAAAGAAATCATGAAAGATAAGTCGGTTTACGATATCATCAAAAAGCAAAATGGAGAAGCTTTTGCCAGAGCCATCAGAAATTTTGATAGTGGGATTTTTGATGTGGATAATTTGCCTCAAATCGTAAAATATTCAGGGCGTAATGCGCTGCCACTTTTGAATTATTTGGAAAGTTTAAAACAAATTAAGATAGAAAAAAATAGTCATTATAAGCTGCAAGACCCTTTTAAGTTGCTGAAAAAAGCAGGGTATGATGCTTTTTATGCTGATACTTTAGAAAAACAAAATTCAATTTGTCCCTATTATGCAGATATGGAATCTTTGTGCACATTTAGAGATTTTAACAGATATCAAAAATATCATATCATTCATTGCATTAAGGAAGGGGCAAAAGATTTAAATCGAAAGGATTTTAAAAAACCAAAACGCCAAGATGCCTATGGAACAAGTGTTATTTCAATTCAAATTCTTAAAACAGGTGGATTTATCTCCATTAAAAACAGATATAATCACTCAGTTGAAGCCCCAGATAACACATTTAATTCTAATCCTGATAACATAATTGCAGGTCTTTCTCAGTCGTTAAGGGATTATTTCGGTGTTGATTTTGCCTCTCAAGAAGTTATGATTGAAGGATCCTTTTTGTTGATTGATAACATGATTTATCGGTACAATCTAGAATCACAAAATATTTATTTTTCAAAAGATTATTATATGAGTGATAACAAAGTTTCTTTTATCAATAAAGATTATCAGTTAATTATTGATAATTTTATTGTTGATTTTAAAGAGAATAAAGTTTTTCAAGTTCATGCATCATTTCCATCTCAGTCACCTTATGATGCTGTGTTTGAATTGGTTGAACAAGAAGTTCAACAAGGGGGAAGGTTGTCATCGAAAAAAGAGGGGGATGTAACAGCTGTTTATTTGGATGAAAAATGTATTTTAAAAGCACGTGATGGGCAGATGATTTTTTTGAATTTGGCTGTTGAAGGGATTTTGGATAATTCTATTTTTGTCAGACACAATACCATTGAAGAAGTATATTTGGAAAATGTAACTGGTATTTACAGTCGAAATTTTAAGGATTGCAGAAATTTAAGAAAAGTTTCAATGCAAAACTGTGTATCTGTTGCAACTTCTTGTTTTGAAAATTTGCCAAGTTTAGAAGAGGTGAATTTGGAAAAAATTAAAACAGTTGAAACCTCTTGTTTTGAAAATGTGGGTGTCAAAGGACGGTTATATTTCCCAAATTTAAAATCAGTAATGTCGGGTTCATTTTGCAAAATGCCAAATGTTCAATTGTTTGAGGCACCCAATTTGATTGAAATAGGAGAAAATGTTTTAATGGAAAATCCAAATTTGACTGAAATTTCGGCTCCAAATTTGATTGAGATGCGTGGACGGTGTATTGTTGGATGTCCTCAACTTAAAAAAGTGAATTTTGAAAAGCTTGTTTTTGTTGGTCCTGGGTGTTTGTCTTATAATATAAATTTACAAGAAGTGGATTTACCTTTTGTGAAAAAAGCGGCTGCTTTTTCTCTTTCATGTAATGAAAATTTGAATATAGTGAAACTGCCAATGCTTAAAATCGTTGAGAATGGGGCGCTGTCAAAAAATGATACGCTTAAAAATTTGAGTTTGCCTAATGTTGTAAGGGTTGATAGAGCATGTATTTCAGAAAATATGAATTTGAAAGTTCTTCACTTGCCAAAGCTTAAAAAGATTGATGTGAATGCCTTTTTCAAAAACTCATCTTTAAAAATAGTTTTATTTGATACATTAGAAACAGTTGATCATTGTAATTTGTTCTTATGTTCACCATCAATTGAGCATCTATATGCACCTTGTTTGAGAAACGGTCAAAAAATTGTTTCGGTAGTTATGGGAAAACATGTTCTTTCAACTTTGAGAGAAAAGCCAATTTTAGAAAGGGAAGGCTAACGAATATTGTCAAAAAGAAGGGTGTTTTTATCCACGGTGTAAATGTGATTATTCTGAGGTTTGTTATAAACCGTGTATAACACATTATAAAACTTTTGAATCCAAGGGTTGAATTTTCTTTCTGGGATTATTTTTGAAAGATTGGTGCCAAAAACAGAGAAAAGTGAGTTTTCAATTTTTTGTGAAAAATCATCTGTTTTCATGGGTTTTGCAATAATGTTCATAGTCATAAAGGCATTTTCTTTCAATCTGTTTTGAACTCTGATGAAAAATTCCTTGGTCACAAAATCCATGGGGATATATGTGCCAGCTCCATAAACATCAATGACAATGAAATCATATTTTTGTTTTGTTTCTTTTAAAAATTGGTTGGCATCTTGTACAATAAATGTTTTGTTGGGGGAGAGTTTTTCACCCAACAACTTTTCGCTAATGGGTTGAAGTGTTTTTTCAATATCTACATAAGTATAATTGTGAAAAGTATCTGATTTGCCAAGTACAAAAGCCCCAGCACCTAAAATGAGGATGTCTTTTTTCTCATTTTGAGGGAGTGTTTCAATAAAGTTTTCTTCGATATAGTTGATATAAGGGAATAAATATTCGTTATCTAAACTAGATTTGGCTGCCAGTGAACCATTGATGGTTATGAGTGTGGATTTACCCTCATCTTGAGGAATGAGTGCAATGGTTGAAACGGCATTATTTTCAACAATATTAAACCCAGCATTTAAAAAGGTGTTTGAGTTAAAAACAAGGCTGAAGAGGAGGATAATTATGGGAAATATACTTGAGCGAAGTTTTTTCTTTTTTAACAATAAATAACTTAAAAATAAAATAAAAACAAGTAAAGTTACGGTGTGGTTAACCCCTATAAAAGGCATGAGAATAAGTGTTGTTAAAACGGAGCCTAAAAAAGAACCAATGGTATCAAGAGCCAAAATTTTGCCTGTGTAATGAGGGTTTGTTCGGTGAAAATAGCGGCTGATGAGTGCGGTGATTCTTCCAAATAAAAAAGAGGGAATCGTGAGCATTAAAAATGAAAAAATAAATGTTTGCACAATGTTTGAATAAATTTGATAATCATAAAAAAATGCAAAAACAAAGCTTAAAATGAGAAAGGATGCAGATAAAAACACCCAAATACCGGACCAAAGAAATGAAGAGGATAGTGTTTTTCTTAAACTTTTTGTTTTAAGCTGATAAACAGAACCTTTATAATAGCCAAACGCCATAAATAAAAGAACCGTTCCAATAATAATAGATGCAGTGATGCTTGTGTTGCCGACAAAAGAACTTAAGTTTCTTAATACAACAAGTTCAAGTGCAAGAGAGGTATACCCACCAATAAAAATGAGGAATAAAAAAAGTTTATTTAATTTTAAAGAGTTACAAGTCATAACAAAAAAAATAGCCTTTTTTTATTTTGAATGCAAGGTGTTTATAATAAATATTTAAAAATTAATTTTTTGCTTGCTTTTTTAAAATAAAAAGAATATAATACCTCAAAATGTCGGGTAGAATGCCCGTTTTTGGTTGGTGAATAGGGGAACTTATTCGCTGTGGTTTGGGAAAATGCCTCTTCATTTAATTTTGTTCTTGACAAAATTATAAAAAGAGTGTATAAATTCAATCCTATTTTGTGAAAGTAAAGGGATATTAAAATGTTTGCAGTAATTAAAACAGGCGGAAAACAATATAAAGTTGCTAAAGATTCTGTTATTGTTGTAGAAAAATTGGCTGGTGAAGCAGGTTCAGCTGTTTCATTCAACGAAGTGTTGATGGCTGGTGATAAAGTTGGTACACCATTTGTTGAAGGTGCAACTGTTAGTGGTGAAATCGTAAAACAAACACGTGGTGAAAAGGTTATCATTTTCAAAAAGATTCGCCGTCATGGTTATAGACGTAAAAAAGGTCATAAACAAGATTTAACAGTCGTTAAAATTACAGACGTTAAAGCTTAAGAGTTAAAGGAGAGAACAAATGGCACATAAGAAAGCAGGCGGTAGTACTAGAAACGGTCGTGACTCAGAAGGTAGACGTTTGGGTTTGAAAAAATCTGGTGGTCAATCTGTGATTGCTGGTAACATCATCGTTCGTCAACGTGGTACAGTTTATCGTCCAGGTGACAATGTTGGTATGGGTAAAGATCACACTTTGTTTGCAACAGCAGATGGTGTTGTCCAATTCAAACATTCATTCAAAGATAGAGTTTATGTTTCAGTTGTAGACGCTGAATAATCTTTTTAAACAGTATCAAATAAAAAACACTCTCATGTTTTTATTGAGAGTGTTTTTTTTGTTATGGTATCGAACGTTGCAAGGTTTGCATGATTTGCTGCAATTTATGTGTTAAATAAGAGAAAATGCTAGGGTGTTTTTGGGTTTGGATAATGTTTTTTTTAGTTCATTGAAAGTTGACACATTGTTTTGTTGTATGTTAGTTTATAATCCATGCTTTTAAGGAGGTTGATTGATGAAAAAAATATTATTGTCGAGTGTTGTTTTGTTTTTATCTGTTGTTTTAAGTAGTGATTTGACGGCTGGTTTGAAAGCTTTGTCAAATGAGGATAAAAAACAAGGAGATGTGCAGATGGAGCGATCCCCAAAAGAGGTAAATGTGTATCAGCCAACATCGGCAGATATTTTGCATTTTCAAACACAGTGGTTAAAGCAAGAACTGACAAAATCAAAAACTGAAAATTTGGTTATTTCGCCGATGTCTCTTTACCAAGCATTAGCCTTGTTTGGATATGGATTGAATGGGGATGCGTTAATGGGTGTGATGACTTATCCAAAAAGAGGGGGGATATTATCCATAAAGAAAGAAAATTCAAAAGAATTGCTCCCAAATGGTAAAGCGCTGTTTCATATCAAATTTAATGAAAACGTGTTGTCGGATGATCAAGTCCGAATTGTGAACAGTATTTGGGGAAATTCGTTTTTATCAGAATATATTCAAAATGTACAAAAATATTTAAAAGCTGAAGCAAAGCCTTTGCCACAGAACACAAAAACGATTAATCAGTGGATTGAAGAAAGCACAGAGGGTAAAATTTCAAACATGCTGACAGAAAAACCAACTTTTTCAAATGATTTGTTTTTGGTAAATGCTATTTATTTCAAAGCTGAATGGTTTAATGAATTTCAAGCTTATGAAACGCATAAAGCGCTTTTTAAGTCTTTTTCAGGCAATATTGATGTAGACATGATGTTTAATAAAAAATATGTTGATTATTATGAAGATGATAAAATGCAAGCTATTCGTTTGCCTTATAAAAGGAAAAAAGAAAATGGTTGGGAGTATGAAAAATCAAATCATGCCATGACATTTATTTTGCCAAAAGAACATGTTGTTTGGTCTGATTTTGTTGAACAATTAATGGTGCAAGATTTTTATTTGAACTTTTTGGAGAATATGCCTGTTAAAATCTATTTGCCAAAGTTTAAGTTGGCCTATCAACCGGATAATTTGGTTCAAACACTTAAAAATATGGGGTTGAAACCTATTTTTGAAACGGGTGCTTTTAGGGGAACAAAAGAGGGTGCTACGCTTGTTGAGGTGGCGCATAAAAGTATTATTTCAGTTGATGAAAAAGGAACAGAAGCTGCTGCTGCAACCGTTTTTGGGATGAAAAATTCATTTTATCTGCCAGAGTTGAAACGAAAAGACCCATATTTTATTTTTAAAGCTGACAGACCTTTTATTTTTATGTTAGATGATGGTTTGTTTGTTGGGATTGTTAATAATCCAAATCAAGAGTGAGCCAGTTTTATAACAAAAAAATATCCCCTAAAAAGGGGATTTTTTTTGATGATATAATGAGGTTTTGTTTTTTTAGTGAAAATTCTTTTATTCCATCAAACTTATTACGCCATTGATGAGTAATAAAATTAACACAAGAGGGGCTGTGAATCTGAGTGTAAAGCGCAGATATCTTTTGAAAAATTTTGAAACTTGTTTTTCATGTGAAGTTAGGTTTTTAACCAAAATGGTTGAGATAACCCATCCCATAAACAATGAAATGAACAAGACCATAAATGTCATTGTGAAGGTGCCTGTGAGCATGTCAAAAAAGTTGAATAAATCTTGATTAGCAATTTGTATATCAACAATTTTAGTAAAAGAAAGAAGGACTAAAATGGTGCCAAAAATATTCACTGTCCCAATTAAAATAACAGCGCTTATTCTGTTGATTTTTGTTTTTTCAATCAATAAGTTCACAGGGGGTTCATAAATTGAAATCAAAGAAGTGAGGGCGGCAATGAATAATAATACAAAGAACAGGAACATGAAGAAAGTACCACCTGTAATTTGGCTAAACACAAGAGGTAGGGTGATAAATGTCAGTGTGGGGCCAGCATTTGATTCTAAGTTAAATGCAAAAACAGCTGGTATAATGATTAATCCTGCAATAAATGCAACCAAGGTGTCTAATAATACAATGCTTTTGGTTGATTTTAACAGGTTTTGCTTGGGTGATAGGTAGGAGCCGTAAACAAAAATAACGCCTAAACCCATGGATAAGGAATAAATAGCTTGCCCTAACGCTTTTAAAAATAAATCAGCAAATGTTTTGAAAGAAAAACCTGTTTCTAAAAAGCCCAGTGTTTTTAAGTTGGGGGTTAAAAAGAATTTAACCCCTTCAATTGCATTTGGGATAAACATCACGCGAATCATCATGAAAATGAGAATGAAAAAAAGAATTGGCATGAGGTATAAAGACATTTTTTCAATCCCCTGTTTAACACCTTTTGCAAGAACAAGGCATGAAATAAGAGCACATAAACTCCCCCAAAATAATTGACCAGAAAAGGAGGTGGTTAATGTTTCAAATAATTCTTTGTTTGGGCCACTATCTTTTATGGAAAAAAGGTGCAATAAGCTATCATAACAATAAAATAAGGTCCACCCAATTACAACTAAATAAATGCTTCCAACTAAAAGAGTGTTGAACATAGTGAAAAAACCGGCAAAACGCCCATAGTTTTGAGAGATGTTTTTCCCTCCTTTTTTTGCGACGACTTTAAAACCATCAATGAGGTTTGTATGGGCTAAACGGCCAAAAGCAAGCTTGGCAAGAAGTAAAAAGTAACCTAAAGCAAAAACGGAGATTAAATAAAGAAGTAAAAAACTTCCACCTCCATTTTGACCGGCTAAATAAGGAAAACGCCAAACATTACCTAAGCCAATGGCAGACCCTGCTGTTGCTAAAATAAAGCCAAGGTTAGAACCCCATTCAACGCGTTTCATTTACTTTGTCTCCTATTGATTATCTTTTAAAAGCCATGTTAGAACGATGCCCGTTTCGAACAAAGTGGAGCAAAAATAATCATAAGGAAGCTCAATATCTAAGTTGTGAACCAAAATGGGAATTGCACCAATATTTTTTGCCATGAGCATATCAGAATGACCATCTCCAATAAAAATGATTTTATCTGGTTTTAATTGGTCAATAATATCAGCAGCAAACTCTTTGTCTGGCTTGCCAAGAGGTCCTTGTGTGCCTTTTACAATTTCAAAATAGTCAAATACACCTTTGTCTTTGACTTCTTTTACAAGAGCATCGTGATTTTTGTTGCTTAAAATAACTTGTGGAATTTGGCATTGTTTTAAAAAAGAAAGAGTGGCTTTAGCATCCTCAAAAAGAGATGTTTCATTAGAATATTTTTGATAACAAGAAACATAATATTCAATTGCTTCAGGTAAAGAGGGTCGCTCATCTATTTTTTCAAGAGGGAACCTCTTTGTCCAAAAAGCGCCTCTGTGGCGTGTCATTACATTGATGACTTCTCCTTCTTCAACAGGCGTGCTGTTAAAATGTTCAATGGTGTCATTTAATCCTTTTAAAACAGCATCTTTTGTGTTGCAAAGTGTGTTATCCCAATCCCAAATAACAAGTGTCTTTTGCATAAATAATCCTTTGTTTTAACTCTCTTTTGTTCAAAAAAGAAGTATACGGTTGTTCTGAAATAAAATCAAGATAAATTAATATGTGTTCATGATTAAACGTGTTTTGTTTTTTTATAAAACCTCAATTACCACAAATGCACTGGCAAATGATTTTTCATCTGAAAGAGAAATGTGTGTTTGTATCTGTTTCCCCATTGCTTTTTTTTGAAGTGTTTCTTTTGCTCTGCCATGAATGGATAAAAAGGGGGCTCCTTTTTCATTATTTTGAACTTCAATATCTTTAAAAAAGGCACTGATACCAATACCTGAACCGAGTGCTTTTGAAAAAGCTTCTTTTGCAGCAAAACGTTTGGCATAAAAAGAGGCTTTTTTATTTTGAGGAAGGGTGGCTGCTTTTTGCTGTTCATGTGATGTAAAAACCTTGTCTTCAAAACTAGAGCCGAATGTTTTGAGCATTTCTTCAATGCGTGAAATTTGAACCAAATCTGTCCCGATGCCTAAAATCATGTTATGTCTCTTTTCTTAAAATTTTAAACGGTGAACATTGGAAACAAATGGACAAGATCTAAAAGATTGCAATAATAAGTCAAGACAACCACTATCCTTAACTTCAACTTCAAGAATGATTTCGCTGAGGCCATTTTTGCGATTTTGAATTTTTAAATTTGTAACGGAAATGTTTTGTTTGGCTGTGATGGTGGTTATTTCACTTAAAACAGAGGGTTTGTCTTCAACTTCTAAACAAATTCTAGCTGGTAAAATTTTGTTTTGCAACATGGTACTGTTCCATTCAACAGGAAGCCATCTTTCAGGCTCGTCTTGATATTGATTTAAATGTTGGCAATCAACAGTATGAATGGTGACTCCTTTACCTGTTGTGATGATGCCAACAATGCTGTCTCCTGGAATTGGGTGACAACACTTTGCAAAGTTGAAAGAAAGCCCAGTAATTAGCCCGATAATGGGCATGTTTTTGCTTGAATCATCTGGTTTTTGTTCTTTTTTCTTGAATAAAGAAAGTGCTTTTTTAAGTGTGGATTTGGAACATTCTGGATGTAATTCATGGAACACATCTTTAAATGAAACAACACCAGCTCCAATGGCTGCTAACAAGTCATCTACTTGCTCTTGGCCAGCTTTTAAGAAAGATTTGTATTTTTGAACAAGAGGTTGTAGTTCTTTGTCATTAAAAGAAAGCCCGTAATACTTTGTTTCATTTAAAAACATATTGCGTGCATTTTGAATGTTTTTTTCATACTGTTCAGCACGAATAAACCTTCTGATGCTTGCTTTTGCTTTAGCTGTAACAGCAATGTGTTCCCATTCAGGTGAAGGGGTTTGATTTTTGTTTGTGAGAACCTCTACTTGATCACCATTTTTAAGTTCTGTTCGAAGAGGGGTGATTTTGCCATTAATTTTGACGCCAACACAAGTGTCTCCCACGCGAGAGTGAACTGCATAAGCAAAGTCAATGGCTGTTGCTCCTTGGGGAAGGGTGATTAAATCGCCCTTTGGAGAGAAACAAAAAACTTGGTCTTGATAAAGGGCAATCTTTGTATGTTCTAAAAAGTCATTTGGGTCAGCGCATCTGTTCATTAAGTCAAGCAAATCACGAAGCCAACGATATTGTGTCCCTTCTTTTGTGGCGCCTTGTTTATATTCCCAATGAGCTGCCACACCAAGTTCTGCCACCTTGTCCATATCTTTAGATCTGATTTGAACTTCAATACGCCTGTTCAATGGGCCAATAACCCCAGTGTGTAAAGAGCGATATCCATTTTGTTTGGGCGTGGAGATATAATCTTTGTATCTGCCACCAATCATGGGGTATTTTGTGTGAATAACACCAAGCGCTTTGTAGCAATCTTCAATATTATCAACAACAATTCTGAATGCAATAATATCACAAACTTGTTCAAAAGGAATGTTTTTCTTTTGCATTTTGTGCCAAATGGAATAAGGGCGTTTTTCACGACCTTTCACTTGTGCTGGGATATCGTGTTCAGCTAAATCTTTTTTAAGTTGGTCAACAACGGTTTGAACGTCATTTTTGCCTGTTTCGCTTAAAAAACGCAAGCGTGATTCAATGGTTTTGTGGGCATCTGGATAAAGGTTGAAGAAACAATAATCTTCTAACTCATCTTTGAGGGCTTGCATCCCCATGCGTTCAGCCAGAGGAACATAAATTTCAAGCGTTTCTTTTGCAATACGAATGCGCTTTTCTTCAGCACGAATGTGCAAAGAGCGCATATTGTGCAAACGGTCAGCCAATTTGATAAGTAAAACACGAATGTCTTCGCTAATTGCAAGAACAAGTTTTTGAAAATTTTGAGCTTGTTTAGATGCTTCTGGTGTGATTTCTAATTTGCTTAATTTTGTCATCCCTCTGACAAGGTCGGCAACTGTTTGACCAAAAAGTTCTTTTAAATCTTCATAAGAAGCGGCCGTATCTTCCACTGTATCATGCAAAAGTGCTGCAATAATTGTCGCACAATCCATGCGATAATTAATTAAGATTTCAGCAACTTCAAGAGGGTGAGAAAAATAAGGGTCGCCTGATTCACGCTTTTGTGCTGCGTGCATTTTCATTGCGAATACGTAGGCTCTGTTCAGTGCTTCTTCATCAGCGACTGGGTCATAGGATTTGACTTTTTCCACCAGTTCGTATTGGCGCATAGGGCGACCCCTTTGATATAAGATTAAGCGTTATTGATATCGTCAAAAACTTGGAATGAATCTGATTCTTCAAATTCTGTATCTGTGTAAAGTGAAGAGGTGAGTTCTGCTTGAATGTCTTGTTCATCTTCTTTTTGAACAGATTGAATTTGTGGGCGAGCGTAGTGTTGGAGTGAAGAAATCATATTGTCTTTTTGTTGCTCAATATTGATTGTTTCTTCTTCAATTTCTCTTAAAGCGATAACAGTGTTTTTATCGTTATCTCTGCTCACTGTTAAAGGAGCTCCAGCATCTAATGATTTGGCACGGCTAGCTGCTGTTAAAATTAAATCGAAACGGTTTGGAATTTTGTTGACACAATCTTCTACGGTCACGCGAGCCATTGAAATTTTCCTTTCTTAAAATAAAAAAACATATATGCTGGAATTATATTCTTATTTTACAAAAAAATCAAGTTAAAAAAAATAAAATTAATGTAAAAACTTTCTTGCGAAAATGTTTTTATTTTTGTATAGTGGAAAAAGATTTAATTTTAAAATAGGGGAAAGTATGTTTTATCGCTTTGTGTTTTATTTTTTGATGTATATGTCAAAACATATCGGGGGTCCTCGATTGGCTAAAAAGATTGTGTTGATTGGTTTAAAAAGCCAGATATTTTTCCCTCTTAAACGGATTAGCCCTAAGTTAAAGACAAAGTTTTTGGGTAAAACGCTGTCTACACCATTTGGTTTAAGTTCTGATTTTGATAGAAATGGGCGTTATTTTGATTTATTGGCCCCATTGGGGATTACTTTTGGTGAATTAGGTTCTTTTACCTTGCTTGCAGATTCTTCTAAAGAAAAAAGCACATTTTTACTTTCTCATAAAGCAATTCACACGCATGCTTCTGCAACGCCTAATCCAGGGATTGGAAAGGGTGTTCAAATTTTGGCTGGACGCCGTCATTTGCCAACACTTGTTGGTGCTAGTTTGATTTCGTTTGGCTCTGGGGGGGAAGAATTTAAATCTTCAGCAACAGCAATTTATGGGTATGGAAACGATTATCATCAAATGGCTTCACGTGTGGCGCCATATGTTGATTATGTTTCTGTAAACTTGTCACATCCAAGTATGTCATTGGCGCAAATGTTGTCTGATGAAACAACATTGTTGCCAATTTTGTTGGATATTAAAGGGGCTCTTTACTTATCTGCGCCTTTGGCGCCACCGAAATTGACGGTTAAAGTTCCTTATGATTTAAGTGATCTTGAAGTTAAGTTGATTTCAAGCACTTGTCAAAAAGCAGGCGTTGATGCAATTATTGTGGCTGGTCCTGCTGATGCAGCCCGTCAAATGCGTTCATTATTTAAACGTAAAAAACGTAATATGTTTGCAGATGATTCTTTTATTACGGGTGTACCACTTAAAAAAGATGTGCTTGCACTTGTTAAACGCTTCTATTTAGAAACAAGAGGTCGTATGGATATTGTGGCTGCTGGGGGTATTTTTTCAGCACAAGATGCGTATGAGGCGATTGAAATGGGGGCTTCTTGTGTTCAATTAAACTCTGTTCTTTTATATAAAGGTCCTGATATTGTTCTTAAAATGATTAAAAATTTAGGTCTTTTGATGGATAAAAGAGGGCAAACAGTTGCTTCATTAAGAGGGGCAAAAGTTGATTTGGATACTTTTATTGCTGAAGAAGAAAAAAAAGACTCTTATAATAAAAGAGATATTTTTGTAGATTAAGGTTTTTTCATGGCAATAAAAAAAGAAAAAAATGTTCCTTTTTCCTTGTTGGATTTTATTGCTAAAAAAATGGAAGTGAATGAGCAAAATGCAACGCAAATTGTTGCAGAGTTGCTGAAACCTTTAAATTTTAAATATAAAGAAATTCGAACAGTTAGCCAATGGTTTCATGAGTTGCCAGCTTATCAACGAGAGCTTTTGTTAGATGATGATGAGCTTTATTTTTCTTTAGATTTGGATGATGGGTCAAAATATGTTTTTTCAAAGCAAGATTCATCAAACAAAGTTGTTAAAGAAACTGAAAGAATGGCTCGTTTGTTGGAGTTAAAAGTTCCCTCAGGCGTTGCAAAGTGGATGGTTGAGAATTTTAATTTTCCACGTATTAAGTTGCCATCAAATGCGTATTTGTATGTAGATGAAGATGATTTTTTTGAATTGCTTGAAAAAAGCATAAAAGATTATCCACATATTATTGATGAAATAAAATTGTTAAAAGTGCATTTAAAAGAAGGTGTGAATATTGTTCCAGATAATGGGTATTTTTTAAGGATGGATTCAATTGGAACAACGATTGCAAAAACAAAATCTATTTCTATTTATCGTGATATTTTTGATGCTTCTTCGCTTGAAACGGTATTGCATGAACTCGGACATTTAGAACGGGCTCATTTGTATCAAAAATTTGATCGTTTTTTTTATCCTTTAATACAGTATATTGATGAAGCTGAACAGTTTGGAAAATCGTTTTATATGGAATCATTTGTGCGTGAGGATTATCCGACCAAGCCTTTGATTTTGATTGTTAAACAACAAATAAAAGAGGCATATCCTTCATTTTCGTCAATGACGGTGGAACGGTTGACGGCGTTTCGTTCAAAACAGCTTTTTTCAGCAATGGTGTTGATGGATACAAAATCAAGAAATCGGGCCTTGCTTCATTTTGTTAAAAAGGGTTATATTTCGCCAAAACAATCACAAAAATTGATGCAAGAATTTTTTGATATTTATGATTATTATCCAAAGTGTTATCCGTTTTGTAATTCAGCTCATTATCAAAAAGAGGTGGTTAAAAATGTTTTTTTCAAACGCTTTCAAATGCCAGATTTATTGAAAGAGGTTTTTGGTGAAAATAAAGAAAAACAAACGGTTTTGTCGGATGCTTTTTTGGATGAGCTTAATCAAAAATGTGCTTATGTCGATACAGAAAAAGAGGATGTTTCACTGCTTTGTATCAATCATCTTGTTTTGGGGGATGACAAGGTACATCTTTGCTTGTCGGATTTGCCATCTAAAAGGCAAGAAGAAGTTCTTTCTTTTTATGAAAACTATGGTGTTAATTTTAAAGTTGATAAGCAAAACAAGGCTCTTTATACCGTTGAAGATGGAGAAATGGTTGATAATGTGAAGCGTTTGGTGTTGAACGATTTTTATCGTGTTCCAATTAAAGAGCCAAAATCTTATGTTAAAGTTGATTATTCAATGGTGGGAGATTGCGACTTATTAAGAGAATATTTAAAAGAGCTTAAAAAAGATAAACGCAACAAAATGCAAAATGAACCAGCTTTTTTTGAAACAAAAACAGGGTTGGTTGTTGCTGAGAATTTACTGAAAAAAACGCCTTTTTCGCATTTGTGTTTAAAAGCAAAAACATATGTTGGTTGTGTGATGGATGAGATTACTTCTAAACGCTATAAAACAGAAGTATATGAGCGTTTAGATGCAAGAAATTTACCCTTAAAAGCTGTTTTGAATGCTTCTAAAAATGAAAAGAAAAGTTTGTGTTTGTTTCAAAAAAATGTATCGTTAGATATGATTAAGTCTTATTTAATGATACAAAAAGAAGCGCTAAAAGTAAGGCAAAATGTTGCCTCATTTATTGGGGTTGAAAATGTGAAATTTATGCAAAATGAAGAAGAACAGTTTTTGCCTTTAAAACAAGTTCAAAAACAAAGAAATTATTCCCGTTAAAAAAGTTTTCCTCTTTCATTTTATTTTGCTTGTTATTATGTGATAATATGTGTATAATTTAGCAAAATAAAAGGAGATTGGGATGATTAAAGCAAAAGAACTTGAATTTTCTTATGACGCATTAGAGCCGCTTATTTCAAAAGAAACATTTTTCTATCATCATGATAAACATTATGTTGGATATGTAAATAAGACAAATGAATTGATTCAACACTCAGATATGGAAAATTTGTCTTTAGAAAATATTATTTTAAGGGCAGCAGGGGATACTCTTTACACTGTTTTGTTTAACAATGCAGCTCAAGTTTATAATCATGAAATTTATTTTTCATCTTTAACCAATGATCCAAAGAAAAAAGAAGTTCCTTCTTTTTTGATGGAAAAAATTATGAAAGATTTTGGCTCTTTTGATGTTTTAAAACAAGAACTTATTGATAAAGGGGTTAAGCTTTTTGGTAGTGGTTATGTTTGGCTTGTTGAAGAAAGGGGTGTTTTAAAAGTAATAACATCTTCAAATGCTGAAACACCTTTAACAAAAGGATTTACAAATGCTTTGATGGCAATTGATGTGTGGGAACATGCCTATTATTTGGATCATCAAAATTTAAGAGCTGAGTATTTGTCAAAAGTGGTCCATGAATGTTTAAATTGGGCGTTTGTGGCTCAAAATTATCAAAAAGTAAAAGGAGAATAAAAATGCGTATATTGGTTGTTGGTGGGGCAGGTTATATTGGATCTCATGTGGTGAAAGAGCTTTTATCTCATGGGGTTGAAGTGCGTGTTTATGATAACCTTTCAACAGGCCAAACAATCAATTTGTTTGATGAGGCTGAGTTTGTTGAAGGAGATATTTTGGATATTCCAACGCTTGAAAAAGCAATGCAAGGCGTGGATGGTGTTATTCATTTGGCAGCCAAAAAAGCAGTGGGTGAATCAATGGAGCACCCAGATATGTATGCGCTTAATAACTTGAATGGTACAGTCAATGTTTTAAATGCAATGGTTAAAAATAAGGTGAAATATTTTGTTTTTTCATCAACTGCTGCTGTTTATGGTATGCCAGATAGATCCATTTTGGATGAAACAACACCACTTGACCCGATTAATTTTTATGGTTTTTCAAAAAAGGTAATTGAAGATGTTCTTTCTTGGTATGACCGTTTAAAAGACATTAAATTTGTTGCATTGCGTTATTTTAATGCTGTGGGATATGATGCTGAAGGGGATGTAAAAGGGATGGAAAAAAATCCTCAAAACTTGTTGCCCATTATTATGGAAACGATTTTTTCTGTGCGTCCTCAAATGACGGTTTTTGGCTCTGACTATCCCACAAAAGATGGTACTTGTGTGCGTGATTATATCCATGTTTCTGATTTGGCTTTTGCTCATTATTTGGCACTTGAGTATTTGAAAAAAGAAAATCAAAGTCAAATTTTAAATCTGGGAACAGGAACAGGCCACTCAGTAAAAGAAATGATTGATGAAGCTGAACGTGTTACAGGTAAAAAGGTGAATTATCAAATGGGGGATAGACGCCCAGGTGATCCTGCAGCATTGATGGCTGTCTCTTTAAAAGCCAATGAATTGCTTGGTTGGCAACCAAAACACAGTTCGCTTGAAAACATTATTCAAACAACGTATCAACTTTATCAAAAAGAGCTAGGGAAAAATTAACACTTTAAATTGATTAAATTTTTCTTGAAATCAAAAAATAAACATGTTATAATTTCTTCTGTTAAGCTTAATATTTTAGGAGGAAACATCTAATGAAAAAACTTCTTGCTGTGGCACTTGCTCTTACAACATTGTCAGGTTGCCATTATTTGGGTGAGCCAGAGGCTTATACCGTTGTTGATGAAGAACGTGCTCCAATGCAAGCACCTGTTGTTGCACCAGCTCCTGTCGCTCCAGTGGCACCAGTTGTTCGTCCAATGGTAGCTCCTGCAGCTCCAATGCCATCTTGTGGCTGTTCAATGGGTCAATCAGCCTGTCAAATCAATCCAGGCGTTTCTGGTTCGCTTATGATAACGATTCCAGCTTCAACAGTCTGCATCCAATAAAAACAAATTTTATAGGATATCTAAAAACCCCTTTTTCAACCTTATGTACGCTTTTTTTTTGTACACTACGGTTAAAAAAAGGGGTTTTATCTGTTTTGCTAAAACTTGTTTTAAAATTCAGATGTTAGAAAAAATAAATCTTTCAGCAGGGTCGAATTTCAATGGTGTATATTCCTTTGCTTCTTCCTGAACCCGTTGTGATTGAGAAATCAGTTAAAATACATTTTTGAATTTTACCATGGCTGTAAATAAAAGATGAAAAATAGGGATCTTTAAACCACCCTTTTCCTGTAAATATTTTTTCCCAAATTTCTATATTTTCTTTAATTGTCTTTTTTACAATTTTTTGTCCTTGTTGTCTTATTGTATTCCAAAAAAGTGTTTGATCGTCTTTAGAATATTCTATATTCATTTCATTTTTACACTTCTTAAAAAATGTATTTTCAGTATAACCAAAATCATTAAGTATTTTGGTGTTTTTATAGGTTTCTTTTGGATTGCTATATATCAGCAGTGAAGCCATAATGAAATTTGCATCATCCAAAATAGAAAATAATTTTAAAAATGAATTTCTTGTTAGTTTTTGAATTGTGTATGTGTTTGAATCCTTCTTTTTAATTGAAATTCCAGAATTGCTGACAATTTTATATTCAAAAGTTTTAATATCATCTTCCTCAATGTTAAATTCTTTGCTAAGCAAAAATGTGTTTGAAAAATTGCCTTTTACAATATAGGCATCACTTTTGGGTAAAACATATTTTTTGCTTAGTTCTGAATATTGTTTATTTGATACCTTTATTATGAAATAGGAAGAGAAATCCTTTTCATAAGGTAAAAGTATTTTCCACATTTGATTTGTTTTATTCGAATTTAATATTTTGGATAAGTTATACTCTTCAATATTACCTTGGAACGTGCCTATATTTTCTAAACTATTTTTCATAATTGCATCAAAATCTTGACTCATTTTAGAATATTTAAATTGAATAACGCCACGCTTTTTTTCGCTTGTTCCTTTTTGAGAGATATTCCAAGCTTGAGCACTTAAATTTCCAAGGTTTAAACATGTATTAGATTTGTGTTTGTGAAGTTTTTTTTGATAATCAATAACGGCTTCTTTTGAAATCCATCGCCCATTTTTAAAAGTGCCATGATAAATAAAATCAACACAACTATTAAAACGTCCTTCGAATAAGACATGGGTTAATAAAGCTTCTATATTTTTATCTAAAAAACGTTGCAATAACTTTCGTTTATTAGGATAATTTTTTTTAAATACACTTGATGAAAAACGACATTTTATTTTCCCTGAAGAATCTTTTTCTTTACTCCCTGAACCATCTGTTGTCCCATCTGCCCAAATAAAAAACAGCCATGCGCTGCAAATATCATCACTTGCATTAAATTCTTCTTTTATGTATTGGATAAAATCGGTTATTTTTTCTTGATGGCAAGAATTTCCACTTCCCATTTTGCAGCTTATTCCAAATTTTTTGTCACCTATTCGAATATAAAAATCTTGTTTTAATCTATTGTTTTCTTCATATTCAGCAAATATACGTGTTGATTTTTCTATCAGTATATTTTTTGTTTTTGCGATATACTTAATAAATTCCTTACAATTTAAGTTCAATTCTTTAATTTTTTTATTATTAAGATAATTAACTATTTCTATTTCATTTTTGTTTCCATGACTGTTATTTGACATAATATCCCCTCCCTTATATTTTATAAAAATTTTTAAGTAATTGTATTAATATCCTTTTTTTCTAATTATTTTCACTAATTCCTCAGCAATATCTGTTATAATAGGGACAATAACACTATTTCCTATTTGTTTATAGCTTTGATGAAAATTTGCTTTAATTTTATAACTATCAGGGAAGCCCATTATCCGTAAACATTCTCGCTCGGTAAACTTTCTCATTTCGTTTACCAAAACAGGAATATTATTTCCACCAGTACCCATTTTTGCAGTTAAGCATGGGGATATACCGTCTTGCCTAAAATTACAGCGAGACCTTCTTATTTCATTAGCAATAAGAGGTAAATTTAAACTGAATTTTTCATCTTTTTTTAGGTGATTTATTATATTATTTTTAGCAATTTGAGTAATTTGATAGTCTTTTGAAACGTTGTTTTCCAAAAGGTCATAAACTGTGTATTTGAGGCCTTTTTTCTTGGGAAATGAAAAAGACATTGTTTCTGCTTCAGGAAATAAATCTTTGCGAAGGCCAATGCAATACCACCTGTTGCGATTTTGAGGATAACCAACATCTTTTGCATTGATGATTTTAAAAATGGGAGTATATCCTATTTCTTTTAAATTTTCTAAAATAACTTTAATTGTATTCCCATGATCATGATTGGATAAGCCTGCAACGTTTTCTAGAAAAAAAGCTTTTGGTTTTTTATCTTTTAAAATTCTTAATACATCAAAAAATAATGTCCCACGGGTATCGTTAAATCCTTTTCTTTTTCCTGCTAAACTAAAGGGTTGGCAAGGAAACCCTCCACACAAAATGTCATGATCTGGAATATCTTTTGTGTCAATTTTCGTGATATCTCCTTTAGGGTAATCATTGAAATTTAAATTATAAGTTTCACATGCATATTTATCAATATCACTTGAAAACACACATTTACAACCTTCTTTTTCAAAAGCAATTCGAAAACCACCTAAGCCACAAAATAAGTCGATAAATTTAATCATTTTTTATAAATTCATCCTCGATTTCATTCATTATTTCGGCTATTACTGGTGGACTGACAGCGTTGCCAGATTGTTTGTACATCTGAGTCATACTCATTCCAGCTTTTTTTATGTTGTCAACAAACTTTTTTGAGAACCCTTGAATATAAAAATTTTCGCTAGGTGTAATTTTTCTAATTTTTTTTCCTTGATTAGTTTCTACTAAAATTTTTGTTGTATCAGATCTAGCAAGGGCTGTAGGTGAAATCCCATATATGGAGTAAACACGCCTTTGACGTTCTAAGTCATTATGTACATTGCGAGGAAGGTCAAAAAGTTTAATAATCCTATCTGCTTTGTTATTGTTTTCATTTATGTTTATAGATTTTAAAAAGTTTCGTGTTTTATCGGTATCAATGAAAAATGAAGGTAAAACTTCGTCTTCAAGAACATCAGCGATACAGCGTTTCTTGTTTTTAAATATGACATTATTAAAAAAGTTGAAGCTGTGAAAATTTTTATTATTAAGCTCCGTTTTTAATGAATTTATTTTAGGATTTCTTTTATCTTTTTGATATTTTTCTGTCTTATGATTATAAATACCAAAGATGTATGTTCTATCTCTGTTTTGTGGTACACCAGACTCATATGAGTTGATAATAGTGAAATCTATTGTGTAACCAATATCGTTTAAGGTACTAAGTATTGTTTTAATTGTAGAGGAATTGTCATGGCTTACTAAATTTTTAACGTTTTCTAATAATATATATTTTGGTTTTTTTTCTTTTAAAATTCTCACAATATCAAAAAAAAGGGTCCCTCTTATGTCTTCAAATCCCTTTTGTTTTCCTGCAATACTAAAAGATTGACAGGGAAAACCTCCACAGAGAAGATCATGATCAGGAATGTCTTTTTCATTGATTTGTTTAATGTCGCCAACGAGATTTTCAGAGTTAAAATTAGCGTCGTATGATATTTGGGCATATTTATCAATATCAGATGCAAAAATAATTTTTGCATTTAGTTTAGAATTTTTTATTCCTTCTTCAAAACCACCTATTCCAGAAAATAAAGAGACAACTCTTAGTGTTTTGGCTTCCATAGAATTTTACCTTTCCTTTATTTGAAAGGATATTACAATGAATTGTTAAAAAAAACAACCCTTCCTAAAAAAATAATGATATTTTATTATGTTGTAAAAAATGTTTTTATAAAGTAAAGTTTTTTGCCAAATGGATTGTTAGTTGTGAGGAATTTAAAATTTCTGCTTGAAATGTTAAATGAATGTTGATATACTTTTTCTGTTGGGAAATGCCTAATCCCAACTAGGGGTTCGAAACCCGATAATCGAAGAGGGCAATGGTTTATATTATTTTAATATCAACCAAAGTCAAAATGGCATCCACTACAAAAAATATGGTTTAACACATATTTAAAGGGTGGATGCCTACTAAATAAAGGGTTTTACCCTGAATAAGTAGGACTATTTACTCTTCGGTTATAGTTTCGAACATCCACCCACCTCCTTTTAGGTGGGTTTATCTTTTTGCAAAAGATAAGGATTTTGGGGTGTTTATGGGGAAAATTTGCACTTTTTTTGGTCATCGAGATACATATAGTAGCTATAACATGAGGGCGCGTGTTCGAGATATATTGGTTGATTTGATTGAAAAAGAAGGCGTTGATTTTTTCTTGTTTGGGTCATATGGACGCTTTGATGATACGTGTGCAGGTGTTACAAGAGAACTTAAAACCATATATCCTCATATTATATTACATTTGTTATTGCCATACCCTACACGTATGAACTCGGGGGGAAAAGGTGCTTTTTTTTGTGAAGAAGGTTTTGATGAAATTTCTTTTTTTGATATAGAAAAAATGTATCACTTTAAAGCAGCAATTGGAAAACGCAATGAATTTATGGTAAAAACTTGTGATTTTATGGTTTGTTATATTTCCTACCCTTGGGGTGGGGCTTATAAAGCAATGAAAAAAGCTATGCGCTTGAAAAAGAAAATTTTTCATTTGGCTGATACTTCTTTACTTTAAATAAACAAATATTCGTCCGTATTGTTTCTTATGTAAAAAAATAACGCTTGATTTTATAACTACTTAGCGTTAAACTCATTTTTATGATGAAAATAGTTAAAAGTTTTTCATTACTGATTTTGGGTATTTCCTTGCTTGGGGGCTGTCAAGGGTATCACTCTGACGGTGAGTTTTTGTATGTGAAAAGAGGCGATACGCTTTATTCCCTTACAAAAAAAAATAATCTTTCAATGCGAGAAGTGATTAAAGAAAATAATTTAAGGCAACCTTATACCTTAAAAGTGGGGCAAAAGTTAAGAATTCCACAACCTAAAAAGCATACGGTTGTGAAAGGGGACACGCTTTATAACATTTCAAAAAGATACAATATGAGTGTGCATGAACTTTCAAAAGTGAATAATTTAAAAGAGCCATATACCATTCATTTAGGGCAGGAGTTAAAGGTTGCTTCATTGGACGAAAAACCTGTTACAACAAGCAAAAAAACACGAATGGCTTCAACAAAAGAACGCAACACTTATACGGCTTTAGACAATGCCAAAGAAGAACCATTGAAAGTGAATAATACCCCTCAAAAACAATCAAAAGGGGTGGCAAGAAAAAGTGCTAAAATCCCTTATTGGCAATCGAAAAAAAGATTTTTATGGCCAGTTAAAGGGCCGGTTGTGTCAAAATTTGGGCTGAATGCTAAAGGTCAACAAAATGACGGTATCAACATCAAAGCAAAAGCAGGTTCTCCTGTAAAAGCCGCAGAAGCTGGTGTGGTAGGATATGCTTCGAATGGTTTGAAAGGATATGGTAATCTTGTGCTTATTCGTCATAAAAGTGGTTGGATTAGTGCTTATGCGCATAACCAAAAATTATTGGTTAAAAAAGGGCAGACTGTTAAAAAGGGGCAAAATATTGCTCTTGTTGGGAGTTCTGGGAACGTTAAAACACCACAACTTCATTTTGAATTACGTTATAAAACCAAGGTCGTTAACCCTCAAAATTATTTAAAATAAACCGTTTACAAGACAAAAATAATGTGTTAGAGTGAATTTAGATATGTTTTTTTGGAGGAAAAAATGAAACACGCTTCACTTGCAGCTTTTTTTGGTCTTTGTTTGTTGTCAACAACTGCTTTGGCTGATTTGTCAGATGCGCTCACAGCGTTTAAAATCAGCAGATATGAGCAAGCTTTTGCTGAGTTTTCATATTTGGCTGATGAGGGTGATGCAACGGCTTATTATTATTTGGGTAAGATGTATGCTCAAGGTCTTGGTGTGCCAAAAGATGACACAATGGCTGTTGAATATTATAAAAAAGCTGAAAGTGCATATAACATTGATGCAGCTTATGAGTTGGCTCAAATTTTGCTTGCAAGTGCAAAAACATCAGATACGCCTGAGTTTGAAACAGGTTTAAGATATTTAAAGCGAGCTGCCTATGCAGGGCAGGCTGATGCTCTTTATGAATTAGGTGAAATGTTTGCTCAAGGTAAGAATGTGGAGCAGAACTATCAAAATTCATTTGGTTATTATTTGATGAGTGCGTTAAGAGGAAATGCAGCAGCTCAATTTAAATTAGGGCTTCATTATTTGCTTGGTTGGGGAACGCCTCAAGACTTTGAAAACTCAGTTAAATGGTTGAGTCGTTCTGCTCGACAAGGCTATGTGTGGGCACAACAAAAGTTGGCTGAACTTAGATCAACACACCCAGCTGTTTTAAACATTCCAGATGCTTATGCTTGGTATAGTATTATTGCGGCATACAATGCTGAGGATGAAGTGGGTAAGGAGGCTATGGTTAAGCGAGATGAGTTGCTCAAAAAAATTAAAAAGAAAGAAGTTCTCATGCAAATGCAACGTAATGCAAGAGAATGGCGTCCAATTCCACCAGAACGCTCGGTACCTAAAAATGATTTGCTTATTATCCCAACCCCTGTGATTAAAGGGTTTAATGACCCAGAATCCATTCAAAATATGTTGGCACAAGGGGAAGTTTTGTTAACAGATGGACGCAAATATTCTGTTTCACAAGAAATGATTGTTGATGCTTCAATTACAAAGGATTTTTCAAAAATTGAAAAACAAATTAATAATGCTGTCAAAAAAGGTGAAGTGGAAGCTTATGCTTATTATGGTGACTTGTTGCGTTCGCGTTTCCAAAATACGCCAGCTGCTGTTGATTGGTATCGAAAAGGTGCTGAAGATGGTGATCCATATGCTCAATATCAATTGGCAAAATGTTATTGTGAAGGTAAGGGGGTTGATGCGCCTCGTCCAAGTCAATGTTATGCTTGGTTAAAGGTTGCTTTGGATAATTCAAAAGACACATTGAATTTGACTATTCAAAATGCAATTAATGCTATCGAAGCTGAAATTGATGATAATGAACTTGAACAAGGTCATCAGTTGTATGCTGAATTTAATAAAAAAGCACAAGAGCAAGAAAAGAAAAAAGATATTATCTCCAATATTTTTGAGTAGAAGTTATCTTGTTTTATAATTTGTTTAAAATAAAGCCCACAAAGAATATCTGTGTGGGTTTTATTGTGGTGATATACGAATAAAAAAATTGCTAACAAATTTTTTTTAATTCTTTTTAGGGTACAAAAAAACCACTGGGTTCGCCGGTGGTTTTTTGTTTTGCTTATCTGACTTTTGGAATGTGGATTTCGGCAAAATGTCCAGGTGGAATACGTCTTTTTGCATATTTTGGATTTGCCATTGAAATAGAGTAAATTGGCACTTCGGTTAAACGCAAAGCTTCTTCAAAAAAGCTTTCGGCAATTTGATCGTAGCGTGTGCTGTTCATAATGTACAAAATACAAGCTTGCCCTCTATCAATGCGTCCACAACGTGGTAATTTAGAGCGAATGTCATCATTTTTAACAACGCCAAGCAACCCTTGGGGTGCTGGTTTTGATGAGCCGGAGAACATCATGGCCCCCAACAAAACACCAAACAAAAGCGTGCAAACAGCCAAAATTCCCATTGTTTTAGGGTTTGATATTTGATTTTGGATGGATTGTGTTTGTTGAGGTGGTGTGTTCCTTTGAGGTTGATTAACCCCTTGTGTTTGTTGATAATTATAAGCTTGTTGATTTTGAATAGGTGTACGTTGTACCATGCGTTGTGCTGGTGCCATTTGTTGAGGTGTTCCAACAGGTCTATTCATTGGACCAGTTTGAGCCGGTCTGTTTATGGGCCTATTCATAGGGCGTTGTCCTGTTTGAGGAGGCATTCCTGCAGGATTCATGGGGCGTCTTGCGCCTTGAGGTGCTGCCTGTCCTTGTGTTTGTATGGGACGTTGAACAGGTCGTCTCACTCCTTGAGCAGGAGGGTTTTGTTGCATTGAAGTTGGCCTTGGTTTGTTTTGGTCTGTCATTATTGTTCTCCTACCAAACGAATAAGTTTTAATTTAATTAAAATAAGCAGTTCCCCTCCCATTTGTGTATCAGGAATGCCAATAACAGCTAATTCATCATCTAATGAGGCACTCACGTTGAAAGAGGAAATTTCACCTGCTTTGTTATTCACTGAAAGTGTTGTGTTGATGCTTGCGTTTTTGCCCATTGTTGGGTTCAATGAAAGCATCAATTGAGGTGCCATATAGGCGTTATCAATGTTGCATTTAGCAACGTCAAAGAACATGCGCCACCCATTTGGAACAACGGCTAACCCGTCGCTGAGCAAAGTTGTTCCGCCTGTTTGATTGAGGGTGTTTAATAAAGAATTATATGTTTTTTGATGTCCAAGAACAAGAAGTTTACCTTGCAATCCATTGTTGGCTGAATGAACTTTATCTAATCCATAACGAGACATGATATAGTTCCAATTTTGAAAACCATTTAAACGATAAACACTGGTATCTGCAATAAGCATTTCACCATTTGAATGAATACTTTCAATGAGTTTTTGAACGGTTTTTTCTTCTTGACGGGTTAATGTTAAACGCAAAATCCCAGCATTCCAATCTGGTACAATATTTTCAATCCCAGCACCACGAAGTGCATCTAAAACACCCAATATTACAAGTCGGTTATTGGGGAGAGAAATGGTAAAATCAGCTCGTTTTGAAATGTGTAATTTTTGAGTTGTTTCATTGTATGAAAAATACATATCCACATTTTCAAGCAAGGCTCTGACCACACTTTCTAAGTCACCGTATAAGTCTTTTGCTGAAAGGTCAGGGTAAGTGTTGTCTTCTGTATAAACCAAGATGCCTGCTTCATCAACCAAAGTTTGAATGGCTTCATCAATGGGTTTGTCTTCAAAGCTGTATCCGTTAACTTCATAGCGAGGTAATGGTTCAGTTTTTGTTGTTTTGATGAGTTTAAAATCATTTAAGTTCACAGGCAATGTTGTTGAAATTTGTTGCGCATGAAACCCATTTGTTTGACAGCGATAAGGCGTTTCAATGTTGAGTTCCGGTGTCTGTGGTGCCATTTGATTTATTTCAAAAGAATTTGGTATTTGAGTTTGAATCACATTATAAATATTGCTCATTGTCGCCAAAGCAGCTGTTGATGAAAAAAGTTGGGCAATCAAAAAAGCAAAAGAAATTTTTTTCATGTTCGTGTCCTTTTTATAATGCTGTTTTTTTAGTGAATGATAATCCTGATTTTTTAGAGGGTTGTGAGGTTGTTCCGGCAGGTGTTTGAGGCGTTGTTTTTTTCTTCATTTCTTTGGCAATAGATGTACCTTCGAAAGGATCTTCCAACATTTCAAATCCATCCGGTGCAGCCCCTAATAATTCTGGTTTGTTTGATGTGTCAACAGCACCCAACATTTTTCGCAAGTCATCAGCATTTGTTGAATCACTGATTAAATCAGTTAATTCGCTTGGTAAGTTGTCATATGCTGTTTTTAAATCATTTTCAAGAGAGGTAATAAAACGTTGCAATTTTTTTAGCCCATCAGCTCGAACAGTTTCAATAGCTGGATAATATTTTGGTGCTGAAAGTACCTCTTGCACATCTTTTTTGGTTTCTTCCATTAAATCGACCAAGAAACCATAGTGTCGATAGGTATAAATTTCTTTTTTCCCAAGTGCAATACAACGGGCATTAATCCAACATTGAACAGCATTTAAAAAGTCAACCTGATGGAAGGCTTTTTTTGCCATAAATTCTTCTATTGTTTCTGATTCTTGTTTTGTGTAAACAGGTTCTTGCCAGAATGAACCATCTTCGTCAAAGTATTCTTGGTTGCCGTAGCTGTCTTGGTAACTATCTCCTTCATAGTAGTCTTGGTTTCCTTCGCCGTTGTAGAAACTATCTGATCCATAGTTTCCTTGGTTTCCTTCGCTGTCGTAGAAACTATCTGTCTCATAGTTTCCATTGTTGTCGTAGCTATCTTGGTAACCAGCCACTTCATAAGAGTTCCCATTGATGTAGCTGTCTTCATAACCAGTATTTTCATAAGATTCATTATCCATGTAAAGATTTTGTTCATCTGATTGATATGTCTCCTCTTGATATGGGGTTGTCTCATCATAAGAAGATGGATATTCTTCTTGATATGGCAGTCCATCATCTTGATATGTTTGATCATAAGATGTGGAATATTCTCCTTCTTGAGTTGACTCATCAAAGGAGGGTTGATACTCTTCTGGATAAGGAGCTGTTTCCTCATAAGAAGAAGGTTCTTCATCGATTTGTTCCTCAGCTGGTATGTCAGCAAAGGGAGCTTCATAGGGGATGTCATCCTCCATAGCTGCATTTTTAGGAGCAGTTTCTTCAACAAAAGCATCTTCTTCAAGAGGAAGATTTGTTTGCTCTTGTGCTATTTTGTCTTGCAATGGGTCTTGCGTTTGTAAGGATTGTTCTTGACGTTTGGCTTCATCTTCTAATTTTTGTTTTAATTGCTCAACGGCATTTGTTCCAGCTTCGCCAAAAAAGTTCAACCAATAAGAAAGTGTTTCAACTCTTGCTGATATTTCTGGCACATTTAAGGGGTCTTGACTTTGTAGATAGGATTGAATTTCCGTCCAAGAAAGACTAGCACCATAGTAATTATAAGCGTGATCTAATTTTTCTTTTAAATGTGCTGGAAGATTAGGTAATGTGGCATGAATTTGATTTGACCAATCTTCACCAAGTTCTTGTTTGGCAACCTGAACAAAGGATTCCAATGTTGTTTGGTCTCCCGTGTATGCAGAAAGTGCTTCTAATAATTTTGATGTATCGGCCATTTGTTCCCTACCATACGATTAATCTTCTTGAATGTCAAATTCTGATAAAATTTCATACTCATCTTCATTGATAGGCTCAGATTCATATGTTTTTTTCTTGCGAGGTTTTGCTTGTTTTGTTTCGCTTTGTTGGTTTTCAAAAGAAGGATTTAATAAATCTAATTCTTCTTTTTGAGGTTCTTTTACAACTTCTTTTAAAAGAGGGAGACTGTCTTTTTCAATAACTGGTTCTTTCTCTTGCTTTTCAATTTTTTCTTGTTTTTCAGTCTTTTCTCCCTTTTTTTGCGTGGAAGCTTTTAATGAGCTCATCGCTTGACGTACAACGCCAACAGGTTTGAGTTGTGATTGAACTTCTTGCACCGTTTTTGAAAGCTCTTCAACCGTTTTTGAAAATAAATTGGATTGCATTTGAATCATTTTTTCAAGAGCAGCTTCCATCATTTTACGTTGATTGTCCAGTAAAACGGTGGTGTCAGCTGTGTTCATAGGTACGCTTGCGCCACCTTCAAGTACAACGGGTGCAGGCGTTTTTTCAAGCGTTTCTTTTAAAAGTAAAATAGTTTCGTTGAGTGTTTTGGCTTGATCTTCATTTGCCTTTTGCATTTGTTGAATGGCACTGACAAGAGCTGTTGTTTGATTTTTAATTACACTTGGGTCGGCTGGTGAAGAGGTACCACTTTGTATGGTTGAAAATTCAAAATCTTCATCAGGTGAGGGGAGATATCCTTCATTTGCTGTGATGGAAAAATCAATATTTTCATTATCAAATTCTTTACCTTGTTTCTTTTGTGCTAAGAGATAATCCAAATATTCACGCACAGCAGGACCACCGATGATTGTTGGTAAAAAGTTAATAATTTCATCAGATGCTGCCATCAGTTCTTTATTATAAGTAACAACATAATCATCTCTAAAAGCTGATAAGGCACGAAATTGATTGACCAAACGTTGAGCTGTTTGAGCTGTAACTTCTTCTTTTTCACGTTTTTTAAGAGCAAATTTAGAAAGGATTTCTTTTTGCGCTTCTTCTGGGATGGGTTCAAAAATGGAAGGCATTGGAATATATTCTCGTTCTGGAACATCTTCCTCGTTATAATCCTTATCTTCAGGGGCATCTAAGTCTTTTTCGAAAAAATCTTCTTCCTTAATATCGTCAAAAGGGGCGACTAATTCGTCATGACTTTTAGGTTCGCCACCAAAGGTTTCTTGATAGGATGGATTTTTTTGTTCTGTTTCTGCCATTATTTTTGCTCCTTTTTGATTTGTTGTGTTTTTTTATTAACCCATCATAATCATCACAACACGGTGCATGGATTCAAGTTCTGTTGTTGAAATATCAATGTTTTCACCTTTAAATGGTAAGTTCAAACAAGGATGATCTCCTGAAACTGATTGTAAAATACCAATACGAATACGATCTTCTTTAATTGGTAAAACAGCGATATCTCCTTTGTTTGGTCTGTTGTTTGGTGAAATAACCAAAACAGAATCTTTTGGAACTGCTGGACCCAAAATTTGAGTTTTTAAACGAATGGCATACATGTCTTTATCGTAAGAAAGTGTTGATGGACATAAGACTGATCCAACAGATTGGTTTTTGTTCACCAAGATAATGCCACCTTCTTCAGGAAAACCATAAATTGGAACAGAAAATTCTTGTGAGTCAGCTGTTCTGATCATAAAGCGACTAACTGGTAAGTCATTGTATCCACCTTTGGAGGTGTAAATGCCTGTTTTTCCTTCATGTTGCTTGAGTTCGTCTAAAGCTCCAGACATATCCAATTCATAAATTTTAAGTTGTAAATCTGTTTCAGATAAACCAAGGGCATGTGCGATATCTTTGAATGTTTTTTCATCCACTTCGCGTTGACCCATTTCAATTCGATGGTAAACAGAAAGAGTCATTTTTGAGCCTTTTGCAACATCATGCAATGTTAAGCCTTTTTCCCCACGTAAATAACGAAGCCCTGCGCCCAATGTTTTAAGACCGGAGCCTGAATTGATTTTTTGACGGCGTTCTTGTTCACGCTTCCAAGCCTTGATAACCTCAGGTTGAGAGGATCTTTCACTTACAAAAAGCGATTCGCTTGGACAGTTTAAAAATTGAGAGATCTTTTTAAGTTGAACTTCATCAACTCTGCGATATCCTTTTTCAATTTTTGAAATAGCAGAAAGGCTTAAATTTAAAGCATCTGCTAAGCTTTTCATTGTTTTTCCACGAACACGGCGAAACATTCTAATTTGGTTTGGGAAAATAATCTCTTCCATTATAGGCTCCTTTTGTTTTTGATTTTTGTTTTTTCCACTATACACTAAAAAAAACTAGATGAAAATAGACAAAATGCATTTTTTTTAATTTTTTTTGTTTTTTTTATGTGATGCCTAATGAGAGAAAATGAAAGTGAGTTATTGATTGAAAAAAAAGAGGAATAAAAAAACGCTCCTTGAAGAAAGAAGCGTTTTTTTGTGGTTTTTTAAGCATCCAGATTGTCATGCCAGCGTTTTCTATGGGCATCTTTTTCAGCTTGTGTTTCATCGGTTCTGCCGGCATTATCAAAGGCTCCAGGAAGCTTGCCGTTTGGATTGTTTGCGTTTTTGGCTTGAGCTTCTGGATCGCCTCCTTGTCTGTATTTTTGAAGGTTTGCATTAGCTTCTTTCATCAGTTCATCAGCAGAGTATTGTGTACCACCACTGCCATCATTTTTCATCACATTAAGTGCTTTGCCAGCAAGTAATCCTGCACCACCCAGAGCAGCCTTGGCAGCTTTGGATGATTTTTGTGTGGCAGAAACCAAACTTTGTGAAAGGTTTTGTGTATCATTTGTATTAAGTGACCAGCTGTTGGTGATTTGTTCAGCCAATTCTGAAGCGCCACATAAGACTGAAATACAAATATAGGAGAAAGCTGTCATTGTCAAAACACGTAAGAATGTGTAATCGTCCACAACATTGCCAAGTACTTGTTGAGCAACATCGCCAGCTCCGGAGACATTTTGCAATTTTTCAACCAAGTTAGAGCCTGCCATCACATCTGTCATCATGCTAGCATCACTGCTAAAGAACAGTTGTATGAAGCCGGCAACAGAAGCTTCAGGCATTAAGATTGAAAAGCCAATAATCATCATGGTTGATAAAATGGATACAATCAAAATTGTGCCCATTGCAAAAACGATTAACTGCCAGGCTTTTGTGGCATAGCTTCTTGACACTTTGAAGGCAAAAGCAACCAAGAATAGTGGCATTAACACAAAGACGACCCCCAGCTTAAAGACTGATGTCATGATAAAGTACCCCACCAAGAAGGTAAAGATACTAAAGGTAATCACAAGTGTGTATCCTGTGAGTGAAAGGGATATGTTTGGACCTGAAAATTGACTGATTCTAGACAGAATAGGAAGTTGTCCCAAAGATTGAGGCGTGCTTCGACCCAAACAAATCATCACTTGTCCCAAAGAAATCATTGGTGCTGCTTGGCGATAAGTGGAGCATGTAACACATAAGATACCATTGATTGAAGCAGAATCAATAAATTGACCGGTTGAAACTTCTTTGTTCACTGCTTTTTTCATGTCATTACAATAGTGGCACTTACTTGAGGCAGAAATCCCAATGGCTTTAATGATTTTATAATACAAATTATTACTGCCCCCCATATTTTCTTGAGCAATTTCAGAAAAACGCATTCCTAAGGCGGCAGAATAGGTAATAAACGGTGAAATGGTTGCTTTATAAAACTGCACCAAAGGCATGTGCAAAATCACAGCAATAATAATAACCATGATTGTTTGATTGAGCACTTTTGTGAAAAATTCAGCAAATTTTTCAAACCCAAATTTGGCAAATGAAACCAAAATTGTAATGGCAAGCCACATCAAATAAATAGAGGCTAACAGTAATTTGGCACCATCATTGATTTTTTTGTATGACCGAATGGATATTTTTTGAATGGCTGCAATGATTGTGCTGGTTACGTCACAAGGCCAACATTTGTTTTTGGTTGCAATATTTTTTAAAATAGCTGAGGTGGGTGAGCAAGTAGCTTTTTGTGATTTTAAAATAGCATTGGCATCTTCAATATATTGTGATGCACATCTTGTTGCTGAGCTTTCACCTCCAAAAAGACCGCCTTCAGAACCACCCCCATATCTATTGAAAAAGTCAAGCACGCCACTTGCTTTTTTTAGAATTTTAAGATCAAACTCTTGGTTGCCTTCAATGGCATTACAAATCTCAGCACCAGCAGCTGTTGCCTCAGAAATGTTATTGAAATAAACTTTGTCTTCATAAATCTCGGGTGTTTGCTGTGCAAAAGCAGTACCAGTTAACATTAAAAACGCCATGAATGGTAACATAAACAATTTGATTTTTTTGATTTTAATAGCCCAAAAGGCAAAACCACAGACAATTAAAAATGAAAGAGCATAAAGAATATATGGTACGTATTTAAGGCTGGGAATTTCACCCCCTTCAAGCTTTGAAATGCCAAGGGTAAGGAAGATTAAAATTGCTATTTTAAATAATTTAAATATTTTCATTTTAACCCCTTTTCTTTCCTATTTTCTACCACCTGCACGAGCTGCTTTTTCAGCTTCTGTCATACCACCATCACCAGCGCCATCAGTGACCCAGTTGGCTGAATCTTTTGCCATATCTTTTGCACCAGATGCCATCATCCCTTTACCAACAGCACCCATAACACCTGTTCCGGCCAAAGCACCACCAATGACAATTTTCCCAACATTTTTTGCAGCGCCCATTGCGCGAGAGAATGTTCTTAAAATGACACTTCTGTTCATTTCTCCAATAAAGAAGCTGGTGAGATTTGGTATGTCATTTGTGAGTTTAAACATGGCATAAATTAAGCCTAAAAGGGCAAGTCCATTGTTGCTCATGTTTGTTAAGCCAAGCATTAAGGATGGATCGGTTAATGATTTGGTAATTGAAAAAGCATCGGAGTACTCTTCAACAATTGCAATGATAATGGATACATAAATACAAGTGATTAAAACTTGAGCAACCCCTTGGAAAAAGATTTTAAAACTTTCAGTGATATACCCTTTTGTGGCAGGGAAAACCCAGCCGGCCATAAAGAAAGGGTACATGATTAAAACAAAGCCAATGGACACAAACCCTTCCAAAATAATAAGAGGGAAGAAGAGCATAAAGTAAAAGAACATGCTCATAATGAGTGTGCCTGTGATGATTGCCATAAATTCAAAGTGCATCATCATTCTTGCCCCTAAGAAGAAACCACTCTTAAAGTGCAAGTAGAGTTGATAGACAATTTCTTGCAATTGGGAACCAATGTTGCGTGTGAAAATGGTGTAATTTTTGCTGACATCTGAGAATGGGATTTTAAACCAGTCACTCTTAGATCCAATGATAGATGTTGCAAGGTTGGTGAAACTTTCTAACACAGGGGTTATGAGTAAGTCTAAAATATAAAGCATAAAATTAGGGTTTGAAAGAATAATCCCAACAGCAAATGCTTTGAATAAAACGGCTACAATTTTTGGGATATAATCCTTCATATTAGGTTCTTTTAACGATGCAACCATTTTGCCAATTGTAAAAGTGAGCCAAAAAAGAAGACCCATGCCCAACAAAATAGATGCCAGTTGTGATGTTGTGGCATAGGTGTTTGCAAAAGCTGAACCAATGGCTTCCCACACAACTCTAAACATGGAACAAGGCCAACAGCCACCTGTGGCAAAAACGCTTGCCATAGTGATGTTTTCAGGCGTTAACCCCAGAGAACCGCACCCTGTTAATAAAAACAAAGGAGCTAGTACAAAGCAAAGATAAAGAGCCTTTTTATATGTTGATTTTGGACTTTTCATCAGTGTCTCCCTCTTATTTCCTTGTTTCAGCTAAGGTGCTGGTGATGGTGATGGAGCTGGTGATGGTGATGGTGATGGTGATGGTGATGGTGATGGGGTAGGTGTTCCACCACTACCACCTGAAGGGCCACTACCATTGCCTCCATTTTGAGTTACATTTTTTAATCTGTTTTCCTCATCAGTAACCTGTTTTGCAGTTGCATTTGGATGATCTTTAATATATTTGCACAAATTATATTCGCGTTCAAGTTCTGCATATCTTGTTGGATTATCTTTTGCATCTTGCATTTCAGATGCCAAATAATCCATGCGTTTTTCAGCATTTTCATTACGAAGTTTTCTAAGTTCAGTATATTTGGCTTGTTGTGTTGAAGTAAGTGGCGCTTTATTATTCTCCAAGGCTTGCATTTCACTGTTAGCTGTACGCATTTCTTTGCTGCGATTGCTATCATGAATTCCTCCACCCAACCAATTTGGTAATGTTGACCCTTGAATTGATTTATGTGCAGACTTACCCATACCCATCATTTCTTTAATGTTGCCTGACATGACGTACGCTGCGCCACCTAAAGCAGCACCCACTTTACCCATAGAGCTGATACCTTGGCCAACAGCTTTGTCCATACCTTCGCCGATACCAGTACCGTAGGATTTGACAATTTGAGTTGCAATGTTGGATGAGTTTTTGACCAAAGAACCGGCAAGGGCACCCAAAGCAAAAGTTTGCAAAACAGCAGGGTTAATCAAGTTCATTTGTCCGGTTGCTAGCATATCAAGACCACCTAAGAGTAAAAGAATGATCATTTCTTTATCTGGAAGCATATTTTCCAAAATTTCAAACGTAATGACCAAAACAACACCTAAACAGATGATGCAGGCGCAACAGTTCAAAAGCATTTCCCATGCGTTTTTGGTGTAGTTTGCTGTGGCAGGGAAAATCCATAAAATAATCCATAACGGCGTTAAAGCTGCCACAAAAGTTAAACGAACCATCACGTCAATCAATTTAAATGGAACGGCTAAATAAATACCAAAGTAAGCCCCTAAAATTGTAAAGCCCACAATGGTGAGTTGGAAGTTTGGAATAATATCTAAATAAGCATCAGCAAAAGAAATTAAAATGACCACAGCGCCAATGATCATACCGGCAATTAAAGTGGCACTTGTTAATTCTAAAATACCAACTAATTGGTCACGAATTTGGTTGGAAAAGGCCATGGTGCCTCCTTCATTTAAAATGCCGGAAGTAACTGTTGGCATAAAGCCGGAACCGTCTTTTCCTCCCCCAAGTAGTCTGGTGGTTAATTCTGTAACCGTATTGGCGTTGCGTTGTGTCATAACTTCATGTGTTAATGCAAGGGAATAGGCGAGGAAAGGGGAAATTAAGTAATGGTACATTTGAACTGTTCCAAACAAGAAAGCTGCTGCAATCATAGCTCTTCCCAAATGTTTGAACAATTCACCTAAAAATTGCATCAAGTCAACTTCTTGCAACTTAACAACGGTTGAACCGACCTTAAATGCAATATAAAACAAAAGACCAACGCCAAGGAGAAGTAAAAAGTCATCACGCAAAGAGGTTGCAACGTTGGTGGCAAGTTTGTTCATAATGTCAAAGAGTGTTTTATAAAGGCCACAAAACCAACAAAATCCAGAAGCGCCGAAGCCAAAAAGAGAAATAACAATACCAATTATGGCACCACCAAAACCAGCACCACCCAATGCACTTCCAGCAATACTACTTGTAAGTCCACCTATAAATGCGTATGATGCTTTTGCAAATAGGACAACCCCTATAAATATAGCAAAAAACTTTAATACTTGCGTGAATTTTTTCATAACCAAACTCCCTGACCTCTTAAAAAAAATAAGACCCTATATACATTATAGCATAGTTTTTGAAAAAACAACATAAAATTTTAAAAATCAACAGATAAAAATAAAAAAATAGGTGGATTTTTTTTTGAACTTGGAGTAAAATTAAGGTTATACAAAAAAAAGGAGATGAAGATGGAAAAAGTTAGATTTAGCAGAAACAAAATGTTGCTTAAAGTTTATCAAACACTTTTTAAGCATAGAGATTTGCTCCCAGATGTTGCAAATGCGTTGGTGCTTGACCCTGAAGGGTTTATGCCTGATACATTAGATGAATCAACAGTTTTGCACTTAGAACAAAATTGTGGACGTGTGGCATCTTATCTTTTAGGAACTGGAAATGTGTTGAATGAAGATGTGTTGGATTTAATTAAAGTTATTCAAACACATTACAAAGACCAAGAATTTTGGCGTGACTTGTTGTATGATTTTGTTGAATATATGATTTTGAAAGAAAAGTGTGAGATTATTGAAGAAGAAAAGCTCTTGCTTGAAGAAAGTAAAGAAACCATGCGTGAAATTTATCAACAAGAGCATATAGAAAAAGAAATAATTAAAGCCTTTGCTGAAAAAATTAAAAAAGCTGGCTTTCGTGTTAATGCTGAAAAGTTGATTGCAAATTATTTGAAAATGCGGCGTCAGGATGCAAAACAGGCTTGGGCTGTGTTGACAACAAATCCGGCTTTCTTTTCTCCAATAAATGTGAAAGATGAAATGGGTGTTGTGCGCCTTTCAAAAGAGGCTGCGATTGAAGAAAATAAAAAATTAGCTAAATTTTTGAAAGGGTTAAAGGTCTAAATTGACTTTTTTGAAAAATATGTTATAATAAAGGGTATGATGACGCATATAGCCTTTAGGAGGATAAAATGGAAAGATCAACAGTTGATAGATGTCATGACGGGGCGTTAAATTTATTTAACACTTCTTTTGGTTCAATTTTAAGTTCTTGTGAATCTGAACAAGAAGCTTTGAAACAAAAATTTATTGCAGATTTGGATGCAAAAATTCGTGCAGGTGATTTAAAGTCTGATGAAGCAGTTGATGCTTATTTAAGTGGATTTCCAGAATTGGCTGCAAAAGCACCAAAATTAAAACAAGATATTAAACGCGCTGTTGTTTATGACGAAATTATTCGTGGAACCAAAAGGGTTCAGGAATACAAAGCTGCTGTTCAAAAAAAACAAAACCTTGAACAAAAGGTGGAAAATGCACCTGAATTGACAAAGGAAGAAGAAAATTTGGCAAAGCTTGCTCGTTTTGATGAAATGGAAAAAACAGAGCTTAATAAAAAAATAAAAGAGTTGCGCCAAAAAGAAAAAGAAGATGAAACAAAACCGGAAGAGGAAAGAAGACCTTTAACGGATGAAGAAAAAGATTTAAAAGAGTATTTAGAAATTCAAAAATTTCAAAAATACAGTGATGATTATGCAGATGATATAGAAAAAAGATCTGAAAAAGCAGGTCCATCTAAACATGATCATTGGAACACGTTGGAAGAAGCGAATGAAGACTTCAATCGGATGAAAGAGCTTTATGAAGGGAACTATGAAAATGAAGCTCATGAATTAAATAAACCAAAAGAAGAACCTGCGAAAGAAGATGATGGTCCTGTTAATAAAGATAAACCTTCTTTTGAAGCAAAAAAAGAGCCTGAACTTGATGACCCTGAAACAATTGACTGGGCAAAGTTTAGAGAGCGCGTCATTTGGAAGAACCTTGACAATGTTTTAAAAGGTGGCAATTTGGCAGATATGGGTTTTGCCTTGTTCACAACTTTGTTTATTGATATGGCTGCTGATGCAATTGATGAACTTGTCAAGCAATCAAAAGAGATTAAAAAAGCAAATGATAAAAAGAAAAAAGATGCAAGAAACAATACCATTGAAGCAAACTTAAAAGACAATGGTTTAACAAAGACAACTTTTTATCGCAAACTAGCTGTTGAGGCTAAGAATTGGATTTTGGATACATCTGAAGCTGAAAAAATTAAAGCTTCAAATCCAAAAAATCTTAGTAAAAGAGAGAAGTTTTTGCTTAAAAAAGCTGAATTTGTTTATGGTTTGCCAAAAACAGCTGAGGGTGATGTTGATTTTAGAAAATTTTCACGCAAGCAACAAAAGCAATATGATGAATATTTAACCTTGTATGCTAACTCATCAAAGTGGTTAAAGAAATCTGACCAATTGATGGGTGTTCGTGTAACGGGTAAAGAACAAGCTGAAATTATTGCGATGGCAAGAGAGTCTCGTCCTCAAGGTGGGTTGGAGCATCGTGTGCGTGATCGTCAAGAACCAGTAAAAGAAGCTGCTCCAACACCTATTAAAAAAGGGCCGGCAATTGAGACTGTTCGTGTAACAAAGATTGATAAAGATATTGACAAGTTGGTTGATAAAGTGGCAACTGGTGAGGTTTTAACATCTTCTGAACAAAAGAAATTGGGCACAGTTTTGGCTGATCGTGGTGTTTCAAAACAAGGCATCAAAGATGTTCAAACTATTTTTGCAGACCAAGCTAAAGGTGCAACAGACAAAGATGGTAAAAAAATCAAACCAAGTGAAGAAATGCGTCAATCCATTTTGCAAGTGATGGTTAAAGGTGGATTGGATGATTATGTTGTTTCTGAAACAATGTCTAAAAAGAAATTAACTGAAACTGATCAGGCAAAAATTGCCTTGCAAGTTGATCGCCAAGCGAAAAAGAAAAAGGCCTTGGCTGAAAAAATGCAAGCACTTGCTTCTAAAGATCAAGCCCTTGCCAGAGCTCGTGAACAATTACAACAAACTACCAGCAATGTTCAAAATCGGGCAAGAGAAGGGCGTTCATAAATCCTTTTTCTTACAAAAAAAACCTCTCTTTGTGAGAGGTTTTTTTTGTGAAAGAGCATTGGTTTGAAGTGTTTTTTTTTAAACTTGAATCGTTTTGTTATATTGATGATTTTTTGTTAATATGCGCCAAAATCTATTAAAATTCTTTTTAATAAAGGGTGTAAATAAAATTTTATTTCTTTTTTTTTAAAAATATGGTATACTATTAGATAGTAAAACTTAATAAGATGGAGGGGATCATGGCTGTAAGAGGAGTTAGAAATAAAAATCCTGGATGTTTGAGATGTCAAGGAACTGCTGGACGTGATTCTGGTGGCTTTGCGATTTATAATACATGGGAAGAAGGATATTATGCCTTAAATTCAGTGTTGTATCGTATGTACAATGGGAAAAGTTTGCGTCAGATTTTTAGAATATATGCGCCAGCTTCTGAGAGGGGGAATAATCCTTCTTCTTATTCTGCACAAGTTGCAAGAAGTTTAAAAGCAGCTGGAATCAATGTTTCAGTGGATCAACCATTGGATTTATCAGACCCTCGCATTCGAGCTGAAGTTGTGTGTGGTATTGCAAAAGTTGAGTGTGGAAAAATTCCTCAAGGAAGAGAGTTTGCGCTTGCACAAAGTATGGCGTATAATCCTATGGCAGATTCTAGAGTAAATAGAAATGGGCGATCTTCTTCTGCAAGGATGGCTCGAAGAGCAACACAAAGTCCAACACAAAGACCAGCGCAAGCAGCTGATAGAAAGCCAACTCGTGAGGGAGTGCATGCAGGTACTTCGGCAAAACCTGCTGTTCCTCAAAGAGAAAATGATGTTCCAAGTAATGGTGTGGAACCAACAGCTGGTGTTGTGGGAATTGGCCAAGGCGAAAGAGTGGAACGGCCACCAAGAAAATTAACTTGGCTTGAAAGATTGTTGCCTCCATTTTTGGGAGGGGCAACAAAAGAGGCTTGTTTGTTGGATGATGTTTATTATCCTAAAGGAAGAGCAAGACAATTGGTTGGTAATAATGAAGTTTTCTTGGGCGTTACGGTCGATGAATTAAGAACGGCTGGATTTTCTGATGAAAAAATTGCAAGTATGCAAGCAAGAATTGATTTGAAATATGAAAGAGCAAGGGGATCTGGGTTGCTTTCTACTTTAGGAACGGCAGGACTTAAAATGAATGCACAAGAATTAGATGTTTCAAATGATGAAATTCAAAGAATTGCAATGCTTTCAAAAAATGATTCTCGTATGAGTTAATGTTATTTCTTATATGAGTTAACGTCTTTATAAAAAAAACACCTTGGTATAAGGTGTTTTTTTTGTCTTGAAACCCATTTTTAATGGTGTGTTTTTTAAAAAGGAAGGATTTTTAAAACAGTTAAAGCAGTTTTTGCTTTGCCTTTTATAAGCAGTAAAAGTGCTACTTTATGTTTTAATTTTAACCCTTCGAAAGAGATGATGTTATTTTCATATAAGCGTTTAAATTCTGAGCTCATTAATTGAAAAAGTTGCAAGCATTTTTCTTTATCTTTTTGTTTGCGCAAAGCTTGATTCATTGTCATTTTAACACGTTTGTTTAAAATTTCTTGTTGCACAGATTTTAAATGTGAGGGGTGATTTTTTTGTGTATAAGCATAAACCTCATCAATAACAGTAATATAACTCATCACTTTTTTTTCATTAAATGCTGTATGCATAATTGAAGTTGGATTTGTGTAATAATAATAAAGAGGTGCATTGATGTGAACAGCATTTTTGGCTCTACCCATGAACAAAGTGGTGAACAATACATCTTCAAAATAAATGCCTTCTTTAAATGTTAAATCACCCAAAACAGATTTTTTGTAAAGTTTAACGCACACTTGTGTGATGAGTGATTTTTCTTTTAAAAAATCGGTGAAAGGTTTGAAATAACGGGTGAGTTTAAAATCTGTTAATTTAAGACCGGCTTGCATTTTTTGATACAAAGATGAGGTGTGCGCCAAGTTGCAAAAAACAACATCAGTTTGTTCATTTTGAGCAACTTGCATCATTAAATTTAAAAAGTCTGGATGAAAGTAATCATCTGAATCTAAAAAACTGATGTAAGAGCCTTTTGCAACTTTAAGACCTGTGTTTCTGGCGCCTGAAAGACCTTTGTTTTTTTGATGAATAACTGAAAAACGCTTATCTTTTTGAGCATATTCATCAGCTATGGCGCCACTTGAATCTGTTGCTCCGTCATCAACCATAATTACTTCAAAATCTTTGAATGTTTGATTTAAAAGACTGTCTAAACAGCCTCGTAAGTAAGGTTCAACATTGTAAATTGGAACAATGATACTGACAAAAGGGTGTGTCATGGTGCCTCCTTAATTTGAATAAAAACGAATGAAAAAAAGATACTTTTTTTTATTCAAAATTGCAAGATGGAAAAGAAAAAAAATTATAAGCAATTACCATTTCTTTGAATGGATGAAACAATTTTTTCTTGAATGATAAATGTGGTTTGGCACGAGTGGTTAAAATAGGTACCTTGTTGATAAGCGCTGGGGTCTAAATAGGTTTGTCTTTGAGGGTTGGAATAAGTTTTGTAATTGGTTTGATAGATGAGTTTTTTTATTCCATCTTCAACAATAATTTTTGAAGGAGTACCAAGTTTTTTTGTTACCTCTGATTCATTTTTTCCAACCAACTGGGATAATTCTTGTTGATCAAACTGCTGATAAAACCTAGAACAACTTGTGAGGAAAAAAAGTATCGCAAAAGTGAACAATTTTTTCATTTTAAGCCCCTTTCTTTTTTTTTTAATAGGAAAGGAGGCCCTTGTTTGCAAGGGGGAAATTTTTATTTTTCTTCAACAAAAGAAATGGCATCAATTAAGTCTTGGATGAGTGATTTGTCAAATTGCTTTTTCATTTCATCTGTTATTTCATCCCATGTACAATTTCTGCCTTTCACATTAAAAGCTTGAGCAAGGGGATAATCTGTTTGATTGTAGGGTTCTAAGAGTTTGTCTTTATGTAAAAAACCATGTGTGAATTTTGACACAAACGTGTGTTTGCCATTGGGGTGGGTGATGGCAAAGCATTGTTCAAAATAACAGGTGATTTTAGTTAAATGAGCTGTTTTTTTCTTTAAATACTCCCAAAACATTTCAGGTGTAGCATCTTTAGGTAATTCGCCAGCCCACCGTTTGGCTGCAACTCCAGGAGCACCACCCAATTCATTGATGAAAAAGCCAGTGTCATCAGCAATCGTAACAAGATTGGTTGCTTTTGCATAAGTGCTTGCTTTTAACAAGGCATTTTCTTTTAGTGAAGAATATCCTTCATTTACATGAATGTTCAAATCTAAAAAATCATAGGCTGTTTTAAGTTGAAACTGATCTTTCAAATAAAGCTGAATATCTTGAATTTTGCTTTTGTTTTTGCTGGCAAATAGGACTGTTTTCATTTTAACCCTTTGAAATAAACGTCGTTTTTGGGTTGTGTAAAAAAACACCCATAATGTCAAGAAAATACCTGATGCATTATGGGTGTTTAAATTAAAAGAACTTATTTTGGTTTGAACAAGTTGCAGTGGCAATGACCTTTTTCAGCAACTTCTTTTTCATGTTCACCACAAGGGCAAAAGCCACGTGATACATCACAAGGGCAACAGCCGTTGCAAGAGTTTAAACAACGGTTGATGATTTTATCAGCAAAAGGGGTGAGTTGCCAGCCTTTTGAATCAGCATATAATTCCAATGCGTGTTTGAAATGGCTGTTATTGTTTAAGATTTCTTCTTCTGTCATGTGATACTCCTTTTTAAAAAATGAATTGATTGATTAACAATAGCACAGTTCCAGCATAAATGCCAGCAAAAATATCATCAGTCATCACACCAAATGCGCCGATGACTTTTTTATCAAAATATGAGCATGGCCAAATTTTGACAATGTCAAACAAACGGAACAATGCAAAACCTAATAATAAGTTTAAAAGGCTTAAAGGGGCAAAAGAGACGATGAACAAAAAGGTGGTTAATTGTCCGGCTGTTTCATCAATTACCACAAAGCCTGGATCTTTGTTGGTGCTGGTGGCTAAAATGTGCTTGGTTGCTTTAATTCCAATTAAATAGCTGATGAGTGTGGCGATAAAAAGAGCGCCCCCTCCCAAGGGATAAACAAGTGCAACCAATGGCAATGTGGCAAGTGAGCCCATTGTGCCTGGGGCAACCTTTGATTTGCCAGAAAAGAAAAATGTGGCAATTAAGCTATATAAAAAATCTTTATTTTTCATTAAATTATCCAGTTGTTATTTTGTTTAAATGAACAGATTAACCTTTTGCAACGGCAAAAATGAAGTCATTTTCATCACCTTCTTCAGTTTTTAATTTTTGGCGTGGCAAAGAGATCTTTTTGCGAGTTTTACGCTTAGACTTAGTTTTCTTAGAAGACGATTTAGTTTTTCTGCCCTTGCCTGAGCCCTTTTGATCTTCTGTGCTATTTTGGTTCTCTTTTTCAGGTTCTTGAGCTGTGTGTTCACCGACTGGCGATACATTTTGACTGCTTTCTTCAAATTCTTGTTCATTTTTTGTGTCATTTCCTTCTCCATCTATGACAAATCCATCTTCATCAATCAAAGGTATTTCAAAATCATCTGTGTCAATATCTGGCACATCATCTAAATTGAAATCATCTTCAATTGTATCATTTGTTTCGTCAACCTCTAAATCATCAATGAATAATTCATCATCAATAGGAGGTGCATCCACATCACTTGTAAATTGAGGTTCACTGTTTGGTTGTGGGGGTAAAGAACTTTGAGGAGGTGTCTGTGTTTGAGCAGAACCTACGGGTACTTTGTCAAGTTTAACAAGAGCAGGGTCTGCTTCCCCTTCTTTTAAGTCAAAATAAGCGCTTAAGAAAGAAGCAAAGTCTAAAATATCTCCTTGAGGTTGACCATTGTTGAAAACAAGCAAATGAATGTTGTGATTTTTAAAATATTCAACCGTTGGTTTGGCATTTAAAATACGACCATCTGTAACACAAATAGCTTTGATAACTTCAGAGCCTGGCTCAGCTTTTGCAAGCGCTTCAGATGCTTTGATTAAATCTTCAGCCAAGCGTTCCATCATGCCACCTTCTGAATACCATGTACTTGCTAAAATATCATCGTTAAAATCAATAGACCAGTTCACATCTTTGCGATTGACAATTTCAATCATCATGGCTCTTGCTGCTGTTGAAATTGCCATTGGGACTTTGTGTCCTTCAAGCAAAATGTGTTGGAAGATTTCAACCTTATATTTACGGGCAACCACAGCCATTTGTTTAATCATTTGAAGGACATTTTTATGGCTCTTATTTGTGGTTTGTTTTTGAGCTTCTTCCTCTTGGCCTGGTAATTTTGGTGCAATGTATTTTGTTGCTTGAACGGCAGAAGGCATGGCCCGTGGTTTTGCGTATAATGGTTTGTCTTTCTTTAAATCCAATGCTCGTTTAACAACTGTTTTTGGCTTTGGTTTAATGCGAAGTGCCATCCAACGAACTTTATAAAATAAAAGCCAACCCAAAACAAAAAGTGGAATCCAAAGAAGCATCATCAAAAACAATAATACGTCTGGTAATTTGCGAATGCGCCAGTTGTAATTTTCAAAAGCAAGCCATTTTTCATGCCAGGCTTCAGATGAAAGAAAATCAAATTGAAACAATACGCTGAGAGAAGGTACAACGTATAAAAAATAAACCACACCCCAGATGGCGCCAACAATGGCTAATTTTACCAATGATTTGACATTTTTATGCATTAAACGGATCCCCTTTTTTTTATCACGTGTAAATGTAGTATCATCTTTTTTTATTAAAAAGACAAGTCTTTTTTTTTAGATTGTTTAAAACATTTAAGTTGTTTGTTTTATTCTTTTATAAGAAGGATAGGATTTTTGCTTAACTTGACTTATTTTTGTTTTTTTGCTAAGAAAAAAAATAAGGAGGGAACATGCGCTTTTTAATTTATTTTCTTTTTTTTATTTGTCTTTGTTTTGTAAGTGCTGATATTTTGGCTGAACAAGATGGGCAAAAAGAGCTCTATTCAAATGTGCAAGAAATTGCAACTTCTTTAGTCTTGAAAAATGATAGTGAGCTTATAAAAGCAAAAAAGTTAGCTGAATTTGTTGCAACGCATTTTGAAAGAGATGGTTTTTATGAAAAAGAAAAATTAAAAGCAGCAAAGAAAAATAAGGTGTATGAAAAACCTTATAAAAATGATTTATTTCAAACAAAAGTAGGGGATAGTATTGCTTTTGCACAATTATACAAACAATTGTGTGAGGCTGTGGGGTTGAATGCGGTTGTTGTTGAGGGGTATGCTGGTAAAAATATTAAAGCTTATAATGTGGTTAGACACGAACAAAAAGCTATTAAACAAGCATTTGAAATGGTGACGGGAAAAATTGATTCTTCACTTGAAAGATACCACAGTGCTTGGAATGTGGTTCAAGTGAATGGTAAATGGATTTTGGTAGACACGTATTGGATGATAAAAGGAGAAAAATCAGCTTATAAATCTGTTTCATCAGTTCGCCAGATGGAAAAAATTTTGAAACAAAATCAATCAAAAAAACTCAAACGAAAAAATACAGCTATTGATAAAAGATTTTTCAATATTAAACCAAAAGAAATGATTAAAACGCATTTTCCTTATGATGAAAAATGGCAACTTTTACCTCACCCAATTTCACTCAATGAGTTTGTGAAAAATTAAAGAATAAATCTGTTTTTTTAATTATTCTCGTTGATACTGTTTTGAATTTTCTTTTTCAAAATAGAATTTTTTTTGTCAGCCATATTTTTTGTTTGTTGTTCTGTGCTTGAGGTTGATGACCTTGTGCTTTGAAAATTGGTTGAATTTAAATTTTCTTGTTGTGAATTTACAATTTGATTAAAGACAACAAGTTTGGATAAGTTTGTGGAGCAAAGCGTTTCTTTATCAATAAAAACACCGTTTGTGTTAAGGGGATTTTTGCTCTCTAAAAAGTAGGCAGAACTTGTTAATGGAGAGCATGTTTGTGGAATTCTGACAATTGGTTTGCCTTCATGGTCACGTGGGTTGATTGGGTTTTTTAAGAACTGTTTCCACAAATCGAAATAATCTTGAATGAATGTTGAAACAATAAATTGAAAAATAGGTTTTATTTTGTTGACATGTTCAGCATTTTTAATGTCAAAATCTTTAAGTTCTTGAGTTGTTAACTTGCCATGAGAAAAGGTATTTCTAAACAGACGGGCCTCTTTGAGTTGTTCGGAAATTTCTTGAATAATGGCACGTTCAGCTTTTTGGGCATATTTAGGATCACTTTTTTGAATAAGTGTAGCCAATTTTTTTAAAATCCCAGCCCGTTGAAGTGTTTTAAATGGCGGGTGTTCTTTTTTTTCAACCCCATCTTTGATGCGTTGTTTTGTTAGAAGAGCCCCAAGACCTGATAAAATATCAAGATAAGAAGCCAGTGTTCTAATGTTTAAAAGAGTTGGTTTTTTAGGAATGTTGTGCACACAGTAAAGAAAGTCATCTTTCATTTGTGCGTGTTTTGGTTGTACGACTGTTTCTTTTTTTATACCAAAAGGATTGATTTTGATTTTAATCCCTCTTTTTTTGATGATATCATCTCTTTTTTGTTTGATTTGTGTGCGAATTTTGTGGGTTAAATTTTGATCATCCAATTTTGTAAGAATTCTGGTTGTAATAGCAAACAAATCATCCTGTGTTTTTTTAGGGATGCTAATGGCTGAAAAGTTGTGTTCCCCAGGATGTGAAATTTTGTTTCTTAAATGAGCAAATTCCAAAAGGGTATTGAGTTCTTTTTTGTTGATTAAATCTTGATCAAAAAGCTGTTGAAAGCAACTTTCACAACTAACGAGATTGTCTTTAATGCCAAATTTGTTGACCATAAATTTATGACAACTTTGCGCTAAAGATTCAACAGCCAGTGCAAAGGCGCTTTCAACAGGATGAAGCCTTTCTTTCAATATCATTTCAGTATAATTGTTTGAAATGGCGTTTTGAGTGTTTGATTGGTTAAGCTCTTTTGATTTGCTTTCCAACGAGGCTAAGTATACCTTATATTCCAACTCTTTTAAAATATCAGGAGATTGGCTCACATATTCATCCATTGAAACGGTGATGGGCTTTTTAGGGCGCAATGCAATTTTGTTAGAAATCCAAATAAGGGGTTGTTTGTCTGTTTCATCTATTTCGGTTGATAAAAGCAAATCAGTGCGATTGTGATTGATTTGTTGAACAAAACTTTCGCTTGTGTCAAATGGAAAAGGAGAAATATACAACCTTAAATGTTTGCTCACGTTTGAATCAAGAGGGTTTTGTGTTGTAAATAAATTAATTCTTCCTACTGAATGGGCTTTGTTTTTTTTGGGCTTTTCCCCGTCTTCAAAAACAATAACTTCAAAATGTTCATTTTTTTGATTGTCATTTTTAATGTTTTTTATTTCTTTATCTTTTTTTGTGCGTAATTTATGTGAAGATTCCCATAGTGTTTCAAAATGGCGAAAATAAAAGAACATTCTTGAAAGTTGTTCTTCAAGTTCTGTATCCGAATAAACGTGCTGTTGATAAGAAACAGCTTGAGCAGCATTGAATATTTGTGATGTATTTGCTGTTCCTAGATTTGTTTGTTGATTCATTTTTTATCCTTTTGCTTATAAATATAGAACTATTATACCAGAAAAGCCTTTATCTGTCAAACAGTACATGCATGTGTTTTTATTTTATTGACGAAAATAAAAATCCAAGTTATACTATAAAAAAAGAGGAAAGGGTAAAGAAATGAAAGATACAGATGAATATGACACAGGCAGAGATCATGGACATGCAGTTCAAGGTATATTTGGAACAGGTGTCGATTATTTAAAAAAAGGATGGACTGCCACTTTAGATGGTATTGGTTCGGGTGTTTCTTGGCTGTGGGACTCAAAAGCTGGAAAATATGTGCGTGGCACGACACGTGGCATGGTTGATGGTACATGGGTTGGAGATAAGATTGATACAGCTGAAGCTGTGGTTGACACGGTTCAGCGTGAGGGGGAAGCTGTTCTTCGAGAAAGAGGTATGCCAACTGTTGCAGAAGATGGACGTCTTGTTTATAAAAACAGTGAACAACCCACACAGGAAAGTGAAACAACCCCAGCACCTGAAGAAACTGTTGCTACACCAGAAACCGAAGAAGTGGGGAGAACAACAACGCCGGCATCTCAAAATAGAAAAGCTGCGCCTACACCAACATCAACAACAAGACCGGCTTCACCAACATCAACAACAAGACCGGCTACAACAACATCAACAACAAGGCCTGTTGTTCGAGGGGATGCGTTGTTGATAACATATAGAAATCAAGATGGGACTGAGGGTAGAATCTTTTTAAATTCAGATCAAGTTAAAATGGTTCGTGCTTTTGCCTTGGGCGAAATGGATGCTGAAAATGGTTTTAAATTAAAAGTTGTTGAAGATGCAGATAGCACGGCTTTATCAAACCTTTATTATGAGCCTGATGAAGTTGTGGGTAGTGATTATAGAAGAAAAGGAACTGGGGCAAAACAACGTCTTTCTTTTGCAAATACGGCTTTTACGTTAACAAATTCTCAATACCATGCAGCTCTTCAAAAAATATATGAATTAGAGCGCCAAGCAGGGCAGGTAAACACACCCTTTCAACAACATATGATGGCTCGTTATCAACAAGGAGCTACAACCTTTGAGCAAAATGTTAACCAAACAGCGCCAGCATTTACACCTCATACACCACATAATGCAAGTTTGAAGGTGAATTTTATTATCCCTGGGACAAATACCAATTCTATGGTTGTTTTGTCAGCTGAACAGGTGGAGGCTGTGCGTGCCTTTATCAGAGGAAAACGGGATGTGCATGGCGGATTTAAATTGCTGGTAACGGGGAATGCTGGTGAGCCATTTTCTCCCCTTTATTATCAGTTGAACAAACAAGGAAATGCTTATGTACGCAGGGGGGAAGACCCTTCTTCAGTTGCAGTGGCATCTTCTGTTTCAACATTTAAGTTAAATGAAACGCAATTTCATGCAGCGGCATTGGGGATTATGAAGGCTGATGCTGAACGTGGGTATGTTGATCCTGATATGAAAAAGTGGCATGATGCTATGTTCCCTCAACAGCCAACAAATGTTCAAGCTGGATTAGGTGCGAATGGTCAGCCTATGGGTATTAGTGGTCCAGTAATTGGACAAGTTGGGCAAAACGGACAGATTTTTGGCACAAATGGACAACTGATGGGACAAGTTGGAAAAAATGGGCAGATTCTTGGCACAAATGGGCAATTGATAGGACAAGTTGGGCAAAATGGTTTTATTGTGGGTGCGAATGGTCAAGTGATTGGTCAAATGGGTGTAAATGGTCAAATCATTGGTGTTGCAGGTACGGGAACAACAACCACAGCTGATGATGATAAAAACTTTTTCCTTTCAGCAGGAAACTGGATTAATGGTGCATTTGATTCATTGGCAAATATGATACCAATTTCTCTTATTTCCAAGTTTCTTAAAATGATTGGAAACTGTATTGCAGGTCTTTTTAAAACCATTGGATATGTTCTTGAAGGAGAATGGGGAAAAGCTGGTACAGAATTGTTTGGCTGGCTTAAAGATGCTGCCATTGTTGGGGGTGTTGCTTATGGGGCTTATTTCTTGAAAAATAAGATTTCTGAATATTTTAAAGATGATGATAAGTCGACAACATCTTCTAGCTCTTCTTCAACAAATACAAACACATCAACGGGGACTTCATCAAACACCAATTCAGATTTGGCTGATTTGTTGGCTGGCATTTTAAATAATTCAAGTAATTCAAGCAATTCAGGTAATTCAAATTCAACCAATAATAATCAGGGAAATACGGATAAAGATGTCTATGTGGGACTTAATCATTCTTCAAACGGGCAAGTTGCAGGAACGGTAACAACTTTTACCGATTCTTCTGGAACAACACAGCGTTTGCTAAATACTTCTGACAGATTTTTGCTTGCTGGAGAAATTAGGGACCCAGATTCTGACGGCACTTTGTGGCGTGTGAAGGTAGATAAAACAAAATAGTTGAATTTACTATTTGATTTTTAATAAAAAAACACTTTTAAAAAAGATTTTAAAGGTGTTTTTTTGTTTTTGTTTTTTTGGTTTATTTTCCTTGTAATTGCTTTTAAATTGGTGTAGAGTGAATTAAAATGTGTCTTGTATAAAATAATAGACACAACTTGTTTAAATCGCATGAACGTCAAAGAATGAAAGGAGACAATATATGCGAGAAAGTTTAAATTTAAAGCATTTGAATATGGAGTTATCTAGTGCCGTTTCATATGCTGATTTGCCTTGGGTTATTGGGACAATAAATCGTGGGGCAGATATCAATGCAAAAGCATCAAATGGGAATACACCAGCAATAAAAGCTTGCAAATTGGGTTTTTTAAATGTGTTGGATGTGCTTGTTTATTATGGAGCTGATCTTTCAATTAAAAATAATCAAGGTCAAACAGTTTTAACAGTAATTGAAGATAAAATTGACACGCTTGAAGATCCAGAAAAAAAAGCTGAATTTAGGGCAAGCTTAAAAAAAGTGCAAGAGGCTATGAAAAATCCAAGACCTAAAAATTTAAGACCGTTATGGGATATGTCAACGCAAGTTTTTTTAGGGGAAAGTTTGCTTAAAGCTGCAAAAGAGGGGGATTTTGAAACGGTTAAATCTTTAATTGAGCAAGGGGCTAACGTTCTTCACACCAATGAAGATGGTAATAATGCATTGATGATTTCAAATTATATGGGGCATGATACATTATCCGAATATTTGTCTGAAAAAATTAATTTGAGTCAGTATTTCATTGTTGCCATTTGTGAAAATGATATGGATCGAGCCAAAAAAATGTTGGAAAAAGGGGCACATCCAATGGCATATGATAGATATGGAAATTTGGGTGTTTTTATGGCTGCTGAAAGAGGTCTGTTCCCCCTTGTGAGACATATGATTAATTTGGGCGTTGATGTGAATGTGTCAGATGAAAAGCATAATTCATTGATGAAATATGCTGTTAAACAAGGCGATGTCAATATGGTTGATTATTTGCTTGAAAAAGGGTTTAACAGGTTGCGTCATAATCAAGGAGCTATGAAAGATGTTGATCGAGAGGCGATTGCTTCAAAAAATTTGTATCTGATTCAAAAATTAATCACTTCAAAAGATGCTGCCGACAGGTATATGGGGGAAGCTATTCAAACAGATTCAGAAATGATTATGGATTATTTCTTTTCTCTTGGTGCAAAAGAAAAATATAATCAACAAGATTCTTATCCACGCATTGTTACTGTTATTCATACAAAAAATCCTCATATTGTGAAAAGAGCAGTCGATAATGGATTGTTCATTGATAAACCGAATAGATATGGGCAATGGGCATTGCTTGAAGCTGTTAAAACAGGCAATGCTGAAATTTTAGGTTTGTTGTTGGATAAAAAGCCTGTTGTTGACAGGTCAAATGATCAAGGTTGGACAGCTTTGATGGAAGCTTGCAAGCTTGGAAATCAAAAAATGACCAAAATGTTGATTGAAGCTGGTGCTGATGTGAACAAACAAGATTGGCGTGGGTGGACGCCATTGATGGTGGCTGCTGAAAGTGGTGCTTATCATGCAGCAGGGGAGCTTTATGTTGCTGGGGCTGATATCAACAAGCAAAATAATGATGGTCAAACAGCGCTTTCAATTGCAATGGATTACAAAAATGTGGATATTGCACGTCATATTATCTTTTGGGGTGCAAAAGAATCCATTCAATTACCTTCTGGAAGGAATTTGCTATTCAAAGCGATTGATTCAAAAAATAACAGTTTGATTAATGAGCTTGTTGTTAACGGGGCTGATGTGAATGTTTTTGACGAATATCGAGATAAAACGCCTTTAACATATGCTATGAGCAAAATTGATGTTGACGTTGTTGCTTATTTGCTTGAAAAAGGAGCTGATCCTTTATTGCCAAACAAATATAACATGACGCCACAGAAATATGCAGAAATGCTTTATCATAATGCAAGTGAAAAAAGCTTTGATATGAATGTAAAGGTTATACATGATATGCTTATGATAGCTGTTCGAAAAAGACAGGTAGAGCCTCAGCTTGTTCAAAAAGCAAAGCCTTTGGTGGATTTAAAAACGGTGGAGCAAGAAAGGCAAAATCAAGGTTCTTAATATCGGTTTTTAATTGATATAAGATTGATGAAAAAACGCTTCTGATATGGAGGCGTTTTTTTTGTTAGAAGATGAATTTGTTTAAGGTGGTGTTTGTTGGTAATGGGGGTGATGAGTTGCTGCGTTGGCTGAGGAAGTCGGAGG
>JAZSGT010000057.1:0-8644 GCA_045532865.1 Alphaproteobacteria bacterium | reverse complement strand
GTTTGCGATCATTTGGATCTAAAGCTCGCCAGTTTATCTCGCTTCTAAATTGGGTTAATAGGTCTTTTTTTATAGCTTCTTGATTATAAAGTGGTATCCTTCCTTCTTCTGCCTTAACTGCAAACGCTTCGCTTACCCCTTTTATGCCTAACGCCTCTTCTGATAACTTTCTCATATCACACTCAGCACCAGACATTTTCAAAATTCTTATCGTTTTTATTAAGTTATCAATATCTTCTTGCGCCATTTCTCCCGGATTTGCTGCTACTGCATTTAACCCTTCTATGACACAATCTAACACCGTTTGACCTGAATTGTTCTTTTTGTTTACATCTGCTCCTTGCTCTATAAGAACTTCTACAAATTCAGGAAGAATATATCGCGCTGACAATATCAATGGCGTCTCTCCATTTGCATCTGTTTGATCTACATTCCCCCCTTGCGCTATTAAATTTCTTAAATCTTCTACTGTTGTTGTTTCGCTGTTTACCGCGCCTATTAAATCTATCGTTGGATTTATTTGTCTTCCACTTTCTCTTCCTTGTGCATTTTTATATGCTTCAAGCAACTCAAATACTCGATTTGTTGGGTGATCTTCCCTTACCATTCGCACCATTGGTCTAACAAGTTTATCACCATTTTTAATACGTTGGATTTGCGTTCTTAAATAATCACCAATCTCTGCACCTTCTTCAGCATAACTCTCTTCAGCATAACTCTCTGCTGTTCTATTTTCCCCATCCCGAACTTCAAAATCAGCCCCATAAGAAAGCAACAAATCCATCATTCTTTTATCACCCTTACGAGCAGCCAACATTAAGGGTGTTTGACCGAGATCATTTGTTGCATTTAATAAATTTAATTTATTATTTGAAGAAAAATATTCTAATAATTTTATAGCTTCATCATAATGACCACCTGAAACCAACAAATGCAATGCCGTATCACCTTGAATCTCATTGCTATATGAATATTCAAATTCAAAATTAATGTGATAATCTTCTTCTGGATAATAACCTGATCGCATTTTTTCAGTCGGATAAACACCTTCTGACACCAAACTAGCAACCTTTTGCGTATCTCCCATACAAATTGCATAAGCCAAAGCTCTTTGATATGGTTTATCATACACCACAGAAGCAGAAGTTGTACGAATAGCTTTTTTTGAACCAATAGTCTGCGCTCGTTTTTCAAAGTCGGATTTTTCGTATTTTTCTAAAAGCCCCATCCAGTCAGCAACAGCCAGTGAAACTTTATCAAAACCTGTAATTTCAGCTGCTCGAACATATGTTTTTTTTAAATTATTAAATTTTTCCTCCCAAGAATTAAGTGGATTCATCTGATACAAAAGCGTTTCCAAATCATCAACAACCCGTCCATCCATTTTGGAACTAAGTGGCTGATTTAGTCCTGTTCTATCAACCGCAGAGGCTAAAACTTCCATATCCTTATTTTTGTTTTTCATATCTAAGATTAAATCTCTTGGTGTTTGATTATACGCATTCTTAATATCCAAACTGGCACCTTGCATAATCAAATTCACAATCACAGGAATAGATTTTGCCTCAATTGCATGATGCAAAATCGTTTTCCCCTCTGCATCTACGAAATTAAAATCGGCTCCATCTTTTTTTTGAATATAGTTCACAATAACTTGTTCAACAAGAGACTTTTTATAACGAGCAAACACGTCTAATTCACTGTCATCTTGCTTTAATGCTTGGCAAAGAATCGTAAGAGGAATTTGTCCAGAAGCTGATACTGTCAAATCCATTCCTTTAGATTCAAGATGTTGAAAAATAGAAATCAATTTTTCAAGATTTATAGGTGTATATCCTATACCCTCCTTTGGTCCCGCACTCAATGCCATACTAGCCATTAATTCACAAACCATTTTGGCAGGACTATTCCCTTCAGAATCTTGAATATTCAAACGAGGCATTCTGGCTGTTATTTCTTTTACTTTTTCTAAATCAAGCTCACTAATCGCTGAAAAAAGCGCTTGTAAATTCTCAGATTCTTGATTAACAACACCTTGTGTCCCTTGTGTTGATGTGTTCATATGTGCATGCTTAAGCAACATATCAATCATGGCTGCATCACCATAATAAACAGCTTGTTCAATAATTGTACATCCAAAATCATCTGTTAAACGAAGATTGGGGTTTTCTTTTAAAATTTCTTGCACACGTGAAAAATCCCTTGTTCTAACAGCTAAAAAAAGATCCGTTTTTCGTTCACCAGTCGGTGTTGTATATGTAAAAGTAAGATTCCCCGTACGTTCTTGCAAAAGCCGTACATACTCTTCATTACCATTCATTCGAGCCAATTGAATCAACGGTGTTTGATTGCTATTTGCCTCGTAACTTTGCAAATCAACAAGTTCTCTTTCAAGCACCTCTCTAAAAAAATCTGCATTTTCTGGAGTGGGATTCATAACAGCATCTCTCAACAAACGCTCATATTCCTTTTGCTTTAGCTTAACAGCGTTAATAATCTTCTTATCACCAGAGGCTATGGCATAATCTAAAACTGTTCGCCCAGATGAGTCTTTAATCAAAAGATTGGGATTATATTCTAACAAACCCTGAACAAGTTCATAATCTTCATGTTCACAAGCATACATAATTGCTGTTTTTCCATCAGGGTCCCTATTATCAATTCTAGTAAAGTAAGAATAATCATTAAGACAAGACCGAATGGATGGAAGATGTCCGTCTCTAACTGCATTCCAATAATACATATATTGAAGAACAGCACCATCAAATTTTCTTGCTTTGCTTTCTTCTTGTTTATAAACAAGTTCTAGCCTACCATTAACTTCTTTAAAAGGATTAGCCCCATGAGCTAATAGAAGCTTAAAAATCCTTTCTTGACCGGATTGATAGGCCAGAGCTACAGGAAAAACACCTTCTCCATTTGGCATATTCACACCCATTCCATTTTTAAGCATTTGTTTTACAAGCAAATAATCACCTTCAGCAATTGCATCAAAAAATTTTTCTGTCATCTCTGGTGTTACTTTAAGCTCAATTGCCATGAAATCCCCCCATGAATTTAAAGACATATATTATTTACTCTAACACCAAAAAAAAGAGGAGTAAAGAAAAAAACTTATAAATAAAATTTTGGACATTAAAAAAACAAAAAATTTTCCACACAAAAAAAACAACCACCCTAAAATAAGATGGTTGTTTTTGTTTTGATGAGCAAGAACTTAAGCGTTTCTTGAATTGCCACCTGTTCTTGTTAAATCAACCTCTGCTCCCTCATCCGTGATCCTTTGAGCTCTTGCCAACCCACGCGTTGCATCAGCTGTTGGGGCAACACTTGCTCCAGATGCAGGGGCAACACTTGTTCTAGATGCAGGGGCAACACCTACTGAATATGGAATCTTCATCTGTCTTCTACCACTACCAGGTTGAGGTGATGTTACAGCTGGTCTTGGGACAACATTATCAGTTTGAGGTGATGTTACAGCTGGTCTTGGGACAACATTACCTGTTGGAGTTGCTGGTGTTGGGGTGCTTGTTCTTGTATCTGCTGGACGAACGTTACCGTTACCACTATTTTGAAGACCAGCCTTTAAATTTTGCAATGCTGCTACATGAGCAGAATTACCCTGATTTTTTGCAATCAAGTAATCACAGAAACGTATTTTTTCCTCATCAGACATATCTTGATATGCTCTAAGCAATGTACAACGTAATTCAACTTCTGAATCCACTGTAAAAACTTGCCCCGTTCCCATATTGACCAAATAATTTGCCCAGTCTGCTTGTTGCACCCCTGCAAGTCCATATTCAGCTGCATACATTGCCATAAAGGTTGCAATTCGATCATTTTCTCCTTGAAAAAGAACCTGTTTTTTCGATGCATCAGCACCTGACAAAGCTTTTGGATCAACAAGTATTTTTTGACCCTCTTCATCAATTTTCATAAATTGTGGATCATCGGTTGCATATTCATAACAGTGATATAAAAAAAGGCCAACTGCTAAACCACCCAACATTCTTCCACCAATTTTGAGACCTCTACTACCCCACTTTGAAACCTCTGCAGGATTTGCTTTTGAACCTCGACTTGCGCTATCAATTTTTCGAAGTTCATCGGGTGAATAAGCAGCACGGACACGGGTTCTTACAGCATCTGTAGCAGTCTTAGCTCTAGTTTCACACTCAGCAACGTTATTTTTAGCAGTCTCAAGATCAGCTGCAGCAGTTCTCGTTCTTTCAGCAGCAACTTCTGCATTAGTTTTAAGCTCATTAAGACGGGTCCGTTCAGCTTCCAAAGTTGCTCTCTCACCCTTTAACTCCTTCACTCTAGCTTCAGCATTTCGCACTGCTTCAGCATCAACTGTACCTTTTTTTAAGGTTTCAAGTTCACCACTCAATCTTGCAACTTTAGCCTCAGCATTTCGAACTGCTTCAGCATCAACTGCACCTCTTTTTAAGTTTTCAAGATTTCGTTGAGCCTCGGTTAATTGTCTTTCTAAGGTATTACGTTTAATCACAAGATCTCTAACCCTAGCACATTCAGCATGTTCCGCCTGTAGCGCAGCTTCAAGTCTGGCAGGATTGTCTAATTGAGAATTAATTTTTTGTACAATTCTAGGAGGATTTCCTTCAACTGCATATTCAAAAAGAGTATATCTGCCGCTACTATTTTGAGAAATTCTATAATCAGCAGTTACCTTAATCCTACCTCTACTATTTTCATTCAATTCTTCTGCTATTCTATTCAGCTCAGTTAACCTCGCTCTTCCTCTTTTTCCGCTCAGTCGTGATGCCTGTTCTTCAGTAAGCTGCCAGTCAACGCTATTTCCTTTTTTTAACATCTCCAAAGCAGTATTCACTGCTGTTGATCTCGCCTCAAGCTGGCTTAAATTTCGACTTGGAAGTTTACTAACTTCTTCCTGCAAACGTGCAACTTCAGCCTCAGCATTTCGCACTGCTTCAGCATCAACTGCACCTTTTTGTAAGTTTTCAAGATTTCGTTGAGCTTCAGCAAGTTCTGATGCTTTTGCATCCACCGCTGCTTGGTCAACCACAGGAATTTTAGCTGCCTCATGTATACGTTCTGCATTCTCAATCGCTTTGTTTTTTTGAGTGATTGCATCTTCAGTTTGATTTAATTTTGTTTGAGCGTCTTCATTCCAAGCATTTCGTGCCTCAGCCTCAGCTTTTTGAGCCTCTTCCAAAGCAGTTCGTGCCCTAGACTCAGCATCTTGAGCTGATCTCAAATCTTGTTGAGCTCTTTTAACTGCTCTATCCTTTGCCAGTTCATCCTCAAGGTGCTGTTCATAGGCAAGTCTAGCATTCTCTGCATCTGTGGCGCTACTGCTCGCTCTTCTTGCTCTTGCTTCTAACATGCGTGCTACCAGTTCTGTTGTAAGAGCACCTCCAACCCCTGCCGCAGCATCATCTAACCCCACACGAGGGTCCCAGAACGTTGGATCTTCACGCAATTTTTCTGATGAAAGTATTATATCAAAATCTTCACGAATTTCATCTAGAATCCCTCGATCATATATATGTGCATCTGGTCTTTGTACTGTTGTCATTTTAGCCTCCTTTTATTTATTAAACCACAACATATATTTATTTTGACACACAATTTTATTTTAGTAAAGCTTTTTTTATGCTGCACACTAAAAATCTTTATAAAAAACAAAAAATTTTCCACACAAAAAAACAACCACCCTAAAATAAGATGGTTGTTTTTGTTTTGATGCGCAAGAACTTAAGCGTTTCTTGAATTGCCACCTGTTCTTGTTAAATCAACCTCTACACCTTCATCCGTGATTCTTTGAGCTCCTGCTAAACCACGTGTTGCATCAGCTGTTGGGGCAACACTTGCTCTAGATGCAGGGGCAAGACTTGATGAAGGTGGAATCTTCATCCGTCTTCTACCACTACCAGGTTGAGGTGGTGTTACAGCTGGTGTTGGGGCAACATTACCAGTTTGATGTGGTGTTACAGCTGGTGTTGGGGCAACATTACCAGGTTGAGGTGGTGTTGATGTGCTTGTTCTTGTATCTGCTGGACGAACGTTACCGTTACCGTTACCACCGTTTTGAGTATTAGCCTTTAAATTTTGCAATGCCTTTACATAAACAGGATCATCTTTATGTTTTTCAAGCAAGTAATCACAGAAACGTATTTTTTCCTCTTCAGACATAGCTTTATATGCTTCAATCAATGTACTACGTAATTTAACTTCTGAGTTCATTGTAAAAACTGGACTATTATTACCTTTCACATTCATATTGACCAAATAATTTGCCCAGTCTGATTGTGGCACTCCTGCAAGTCCATATTCAACTGCATACAGTGCCATAAAGATTACAGTATTAGTATTTTTTTCATTAAAAAGATCATTTTTCCCTTTTGCATCACCTGATAAAGCTCTTGGATCAACAAGTATTTTTTGATTATTTTCATCAAATTCCTTAAATTGTGGATCATCGGTTGCATATTCATAACACCGATATAAAAAAAGAGCAACTGCTGCACCACCCAACATTCTTCCACCAACTTTAAGACCTTTACCATACTTTGATGAAATTTCACGGGCAACCTCTACAACACTTGGTTTTCCAGAACCACCACTACGGCCAACGTTTGTGCCTTTTCCACTACGACCAACGTTTGTGCCTTTTCCACTACGGCTTGAGGTTGAGTTTTCCCTACCTGCTGCATTTTTAGCTCTACTTAATGCTTTTTCTGTCTTATTCACCTCGTCACATGCTTCTGTATATTTACTTTCTGCATCAGCAAAATTTTGCCTTGCTCGTGAAATGTTATCACGCACACGTTCTTCAAAATTTTCAGAACCAAATTTTTCTAAAACTTTTATTTCTGCCTTAACTTCTGCAAGTGCAGTTTGAGCAGCTTTAACCCCAGAACCTTTTGCATTAGCTAAATTGCCTTCAGCTGCTGATAACCTACTATTCAGTTCGGTCATAACAGCATTATAACTTTTGCCTTGCCAAGATTTTAATCTATTAAGTTCATTTGTCCTTCTGGTTGCCAACCTTTGCGCATTTATTTGATTCTGCTTAGCCCTTTCATAAGCCTCCTGAGCTGCCTTAACGGCTGGATTTCTTGCAATTTCCTCATTAGTAACGGGACGTCGTGACCCTTTATTTCCAGGTTTTCCACCTTTTTCTCCCTGTCCTTGTCTAGCTTCGCTTGCTTCTAACATGCGTACTACCATTTCTGTTGTAAGAGCACCTCCAACCCCAACTGCAACATCATCTAACCCCACACGAGGATCCCAGAACGTTGGATCTTCACGCAATTGTTCTGATGAAAGTATTATATCAAAACCTTCACGAATTTTACCTAGAGTATTTTGATCATATATATGTGCATCTGGTCTTTGTACTGTTGTCATTTTAGCCTCCTTTTATTTATTAAGCCACAATATACATTAATTTTGACACACAATTTTATTTTAGTAAAGCGTTTTTTATGCTGCACACTAAAAAACTTTATAAAAAAGAAAAAGCATTCTTATAACAAAAACAACCACCCTAAAATAAGATGGTTGTTTTTGTTTTGATGCGCAAGAACTTAAGCGTGTCTTGAATTGCCACCTGTTCTTGTTAAATCAACCTCTACACCTTCATCCGTGATCCTTTGAGCTCTTGCCAACCCACGTGTTGCATCAGTTGTTGGGGCAATACTTGTTCTAGATGCATGGGCAACACTTGATCTAGATGCAGGGGCAACACTTGTTCTAGATGCAGGGGCAACACTTGGTGCAGAACCTGTTCTTGTACTGTCATAACTGGCTGTTCTTCCTTCTTCTTCTCTCATACCATTTAACTGATCTGTAATAAATCCAACAACTTCTTCGTCTTTTATATCAACACGTTCTTCCCCTATCTCAATACTTGGATTTGCCATTAATGCTTCGAGTGTTTCTTTATCCAACACCTCCAACAACTCTGTTACTACATTATAATTTGGATTTTCTTTTTGCAACTCAATCAATAAGCATTTTTTGGCAAACTCGTTCTTTTCTTCTTGGCTCACATTTGTATTCAGCCTTAATAAATCTAGTGGCGTATTTCCATTCTTATCAGGCTGTGTCAAAGATCTTAAATCTTGCGCATATCGTTGTCCATTCAACATCTGTTCAATCACATCTATTCTCCCTTTTTCGGCTGCATGATGCAATAAATTTTTTCTGTCTTCATCTACAACTCTTAAATCTAAATTTTTATATTCAATTGCGCCAAAACTTCCATTCTTTGCAAGTCCTAATCCTTGCACTGTATGATTATAATCATTTAACACAAGGCCCGTTCTTTTTAATGCTTCTTCCATTGCTTCTATTATTTGTGAGTCTCCTGTTGCATATGCCACATCTATCGCATTTAAACTGTCTGTTCCTGCTCCTCGTTCTAGCAAGGCTTCTGCTGTTATTCTGCTTGATTTTAACCCCATTTTTATTAATTCTATATCCCCTGTTTCAAGCAACTTGATAATTAATGGTTTGCGATCATTTGGATCTAAAGCTCGCCAGTTTATCTCGCTTCTAAATTGGGTTAATAGGTCTTTTTTTATAGCTTCTTGATTATAAAGTGGTATCCTTCCTTCTTCTGCCTTAACTGCAAACGCTTCGCTTACCCCTT
>JAZSGT010000021.1:0-33205 GCA_045532865.1 Alphaproteobacteria bacterium | reverse complement strand
TGTTGTAAATGAAAAAGCATACATAAATGTACGCTTTTGAGTGTGAAAAATTTCATTAAGTTGAAATTTAAAGATTTTAGTTATTTGTTTATATAATTTGTTTTTCTTCTTTTTATGGATTTGATAACTTAATTTTTTTCGGCCTTCGTTTTTTGAAGAAAAATTATAAATTATTTTGATTATTCTTTTTGAGTTGCTTGATATTTTCTTTTGCAAAAATAATGGTTTTTATTCCTGCTCCAAGCAAAGCTCCGGTAACAACAGCTGAAAAAACGAGCAATTTTTTTGTGTTTGTGCTTATTTCTTTTTGTGGGCTGTTTGTGTTAATAAGATGCTGGATGTGAACTTTTTCTTTATTCCAGGCTTTAAGAATGGATGAACCATTGCCTCTTGTGAAGTAAGTAATAAATCGTTTGCGTTCGGCAGAATTTAATTTGTAACTATATAATTTTCCATCTAATGAAAGTTTTATTATGTCCCAAAATTTTAATGTTTCAAGGTGTGAATTATTGATGGAAAGAGTATAATTTTGATCTTTTTCCAATAAGGCAAGAGCGTTAGTTGCTTGTTTCTTGCAATAGTTGATATATGTTGAAGTGTTAAGCAGTTGTTTATTTTGTTCGGTTATTTTTTCAAGTTCCAAAACAATTGTTTGTAGCTCCATATTTATATTTCGAGCTTTTTCAATATCTGATGTAAATAATCCCATGTCTTCCTTCCATATAAATTATTTTGAATGTGAAAATTTTTTTTCAACTAATAGTTGTGTTTGATTTAAGAGAGTTTGTTGATCTTTTGTTTTAAAATGATTAACCCCTATAAAATGTGTAATAAGAGCTTTTTGTAAGCGATTTGTTAATTTGTTTTCATTTAAATCGTATAAAACTTTTTGAGGATGGTTATAAGCTGCATAAATTGTTTTCCATTTAAAATACTCATGAGCCATAGCATCTATGTAAGAGGGGTTTTGCGGTTTGTATTTGCTATAAAAACAAAATTGATGAAACGCGTTGTTTTGATTTTTTAAAAATGCATGAGCAATAGGTGTCTTAGGGTCGCATCCGTCCCAATTTTCTGAATTGTTGAGAATTGTTGCAAGAGAAACTAAAATCTGTTGAACAAGTTCCTTTTTATCAAAAGAATTTGATTGTTTTGAATTTTCTTCATTTTTCATTAAGGATCCTTTTGTTTTTAAAATTTGTTATAATATATCAGAAAAATAAATGTTTGTCAAATTTTTTATATGTATAGAAAAAGCATCCCAATCTTATTTTTGAGATGCTTTGTTTTTGTTGAGTAATTTTGATTTATTTATTTTTCTTTAATTTTAATTTTTTTGGGATTTTGTTTTTCAGATTTTAATTTTGGAATAGTGATTTTAAGTAGTCCTTTTTCAAAAGAAGCGTTGACATTTTCTTCATCGATGTCTGAAGGGAGTTCAATTGTGCGATTAATAAATCCATATGAACGTTCTGAAAAATAAAATCCTTCATCGTCTTGTTGTTCATGTGTGTTTGTTTTTTCGCCACTGATTGTGAGATAACCGTCTTTTGAAATATGAAGATTAATATTATCAGCACTCATGCCAGGAAGTTCTGCTGTTACTGTAACGTTTTTAGCTGTTTCTGAAATTTCAATATCTGGATCAATGAATGTGTCAGTTGCTTGAGCTCTTTCAAAAGGCATAATGTGTTGATCGAAAATACGGTTTATTTCGTTTTGAATAGAATTGACCTCTTTACTTCTGGCTTTGAGATATTTCTTTGTATAAGGTGCAATATTTTGTTGCATGTTTTTCTCCTTTTTATAAAATTAAACACTTTTTTAGATAAGTTTTTTTCTGTATTTTACAATGAATTACATGCTTTAGTTTTTGATTTAAATTGTGCCATGTATAAAGAGTGATAAGCGCCATTTATATTAATTAATGTTTCATGTGAGCCTTGCTCAATTATGTTCCCTTCATTAATCACAACTATTTTATCTGCATTTTGTATGGTTGATAATCGATGTGCTATAACAAAAACAGTTCTGTCATGCATTAAATTGTCGATAGCTTGTTGAACAATGGCTTCAGATTTGTTATCAAGTGCAGAAGTTGCTTCGTCTAATATAACGATGGGCGCATTTTTTAAAAAAGCTCTTGCGATGGCGACACGTTGTTTTTGGCCACCTGAAAGCAAAACCCCTCTTTCGCCTATTTGAGTGTCAATGCCATCTGGAAGTGTTTTAACAAAATCGTCTAGACATGCTAATTTAAGGGCGTGATTAATTTCATTTTTAGTGGCATTTTCTTTTCCGAGAAGAATGTTTTCTTTGATTGTTCCAGAAAACAAGAAGTTGTCTTGAAAAACAATAGCGATTTGATTTCTAAGGGATTGGAGTGATATGTCTTGAATATCATGTCCATCAATTAAAATACAACCTTTTGTAATTTGATAGAAACGGGGAAGTAGATTGATAAGTGTTGTTTTCCCTCCTCCAGAATTTCCAACAAATGCGACTTTTTCACCTTTGTTTATGGTTAGGTTAATATTGTTTAAAATTTCTTTTTCTCCATTATAACTAAAGGATACGTTTTTGTATTCAATTTTGTTTTGCAAAGGGGGAAGTTGATATGCATTTTCTTTTTCAACAATGCTCATGGGAGTATTTAAAAAATCGAAAACACGTTCAATGGCCATAAATGACATTTGAACAGAGGTAAAGTTTTTTCCAATATTTTTAACAGGAGTGTAAAGCATGAGAAGTGCTGTCATAAAAGAAACAAAATCACCACTTGTTATTTGATTTGATTTTATCAGATAACTTCCATACCAAATGGCTCCAGCAATACCAAATGAAATAATAATGTGCATCATTGGAGAGAGCCAAGCTGTGCGTTGTGTGTATTTGATTTGTAATTTGAAAATTTGTTTAAGTATGTTTGAAAATTTAGAGGATTGTTGATTTTCTAAATTATAAGATGCGATAGTTTTTAATCCGGCAAATGTTTCATTGAATGTTGTTAAAATGGCACCACCTGCAAGAACTGTATGATTCATAACTTCCTTGATTTTTTTTCGAATTTTAGTGAGTGGATAAAGAGCAGATGATAGAACGATTAAGGCAATAATAGCCAATTGCCAAGAAGTATAGAACAAAACGCAAATAAGTGAGAGAGAGGAAAAAATTCTAGTTGTAAAAACTTTTAAATTGTTGATTAGTCCTGAGCAAGCAAGGGACGGGTCATTATCGCATCTAAAAACAATAAAACCTGAGGTGTTTTTATCTGCAAATGAGGCTTCGCAAGTAACCAATTTTTGATACACTTTTTGTTTGAGATTGTTTGTTATTTTGCATCCAACCCAGGTATTTAAATAGGCTGAAAAATATTCTAATGAGCTTTGTATTATTGTAAAAAAGATAATAAAAAGAGGAATGATATACAATGGAAGGTTAAAAGGTGTTTCTCCACCTTTTTCCATAATGATTGTGTCCATAAATGGTTTTAAAGATAGGGCGATAACAGCATCGAGAGATCCAATGGGAATGGTAATAATAATAGCAATTAATGCTCTAATCCAATAAGGTTTTATAAATGGCCACATTCTAGAATAATTTAAAATAAATGTATTGTTTTTTAATTGTTTTTTTATTTTGTTTTTCATGATTTATTGTTTTCCTGTTTTTTTTAAAATGAAATGGTTTTTTAAATATTTAGGATTATATTTTTGCTTGTAAATAAAAAAAAACTATGTTAAAAGAAAATAATAAAGGGTTATTTTTGAGGTGTGGGGTGCAAAAAGTTTATATATCATTGCCTGTTTTTGCTGCAGTTTTGATGGCTTTTAATGCAAATGCAACAGAGGCTAATTTGCCCACAAATGTTGTCTTGGATAAAAATAGTTCGTACTATGATCAATCAAATAATAAAATAACTTATACGAATGAGTCTTCTATTAGTTCCACTTCTGGTGGTAATACGGTTCTTATTAATGGGCAGGATGTACCCGTTGATATCATTAATAAGGGTGAAATAAATTCTTCTGCTTTTGGTTTTGGGATATATGGATTTACAAATTCAACAACGGGTAATTCGGTTTTTATTGATAACCAAGGAACAATTGAACGTATTCAGTTGCAAGAAGTCGATCAAGTTGTAATATTTAACCAAAAAGAACAAGAGCAATCACAAGAAGAAGATGCCGATGCATCGGGAGGTACACAAACTACAGAATCAGAAGTTGTGCCAACAATTAAGGGAAGTGTTGTGCTCGGGACAAATGCAATTGTTTCAAACCTGGGTGGTAGCTTTGAAAATTTAGCAGGAGATGTTAATAAAAATGAAATTGCTTTTGCTTCAAATGGCTCTTTCTTTAATGGTGTGCAAGGTGTATATGAAACTGTTGATATAGGAGATGGTGTTTCATCACTTGAACTTGCTGGTTTGAATTTGTTTGATTCAACATTGACAACCGACAATATTACTTTCACATCTAATGGCTTTTTAGCTAATGGTTCAGTTGTTGATGTTCAAAATGTTTCAATGGGTGCTAATGCAACGATATTAAATGTTGTTGATCCATATATTGTTGAGCAAAATGGAATAAATTATGCTGGACAAGTTTTGCCTAATGGAGCCACATTTACAGTAGATAATATTTTAATTGGAAATGATTCAAAAATTTCAAATGAAATGGGTGCCACGTTTACAGCTTCTAATGTGACAACTGGTGAAAATGCTGTTATCACAAATGGCGCTGATTATTATTTTAATTATTTAAATCAAGTAGAAGTTACAACAGTCTCGGTTGGGGGAAGTATAGAAGATATTTTAGGAGGTTTAGATATAGCAACTCAGACGACCTATTTCCCAGTCCCTAAAATCCCACATGCTTCTGTTATGAATATCGATAAACTCGTATTTAAAGATAATTCAAGCTTGATTAATAAAAGTAATAGTACGTATACGGGTTCGCAAATTGATTTTTTAAATTCAGGAACATTAAGTGTCCAATCAGGTAGGATGGATGTAAGTGGTGATATTAATTTTTTAGATAATGGTACATTAAATGTTTCATCAGAGTATCAATCTCCTGTATATGTTCCACAGTTAAAAACAGGATCGGGAAGTGGAACGAGTTCAGAGACAGGAACAGAAAGCGGAACTGGCTCGGAAAATACACCAGAATCTCAAGTTATGATGTATCAAGTAATGCCACTTTCAGATGCAGGACGTTTAACAGATGCTGAAATAGATTATATTTTAAAAGCCATAAAAGAAAGAGATCCAACACTTACAGATGATGTTCTGGCAAAATTAGAACTTGATTTGAAAAATAGTGTTCCTCAAGATCCAGATGGAAAATTCACCATTGCTGAGTTAGAAGCAATAATTAACAGTTCATTAAATGGTACTGATTATGAAGGTGGGGAAACTGGAGGAGAGAGTGGAGGTGAATCTGGAGGCGAATCAGGTGGAACTTCTGGAGGAGAAACTGGAGGAGGTTCACAAGAAGACCCAAGTGGAGGAGGGATTCCAACTATTCCAGAAGAATTAAAAGATTTGATTGAGTATAAAGAGGTTCTCCCTGGGCAAATTTATACAGGTATATTGAATGTAAACAATATTACAATGGGCAATAATGCTACTGTTAATATTTCTGGTGGACAAGTTAATACGCACAAAATTCAGTTGGGTGATAATTCTTCAATGTTAATAACGCCTGTTGATTTTTCTACAGTAGAGGATGAGTCTGAAACAGAGGCAACAACCGAGTCTATTGTGCAAACAGCCTATCCAACTTTAAATGCAACAGGTGGTGTTTATTTTGGAAACTCTTCACGTTTAATCTTTGGTGGGGCTTCGGGGACAGCAACAACATCAATTTTTACACCGATTATTAATTTTTTAAATGATGGTTCTTTAGGGGTAAGTGGTGATTTTACACTTTATTCTGATTCAACAATGCAATCTCTTGGTAAAATTAACATGGCTGAAAGAGGTTATATTGAAGCAACTGGTCGTTTAAAGGCTGATATTACACTTGGGACGGATTCAAATGTTTTATTGACAAATGAGCCTGTTGAAGAAGGTGAAAGTCCTGTTTTATGTGATCATTGTTATCAAGCAGGTACAATTTTGGGATCATTGCAAAAAGCAGATGGTGCAAAAAATGTTCATGTAACGGTGAATGTTGATGAATCTCATTTTGCTAAATTGGATGGGAATATTAACGTTGACAGTATTTTAGTAGATGTTGGTTTGTTGGAAGCTGCTGGAGAGGTAAAAGGGAATATTTATCTAAACACCGATACAACATTTAGAGTAACAAGCTCTTCAATCAAAGACGGACCACTTATTATTTATGATCCAATTAATCGGTTGCAGAACACAACAAATACAACAGTTGAAGTTTCATTAAAAGATAGAGAGTTTTATAAAACAACAAATACAATTAATGTTGAAAATTTGATTGTTAATAGTGGTGGTATTGAAATCAATAATGCTGTGAAAATAGATAATGTTGAGTTAGATAGTAACACAACAATTAGATTGACAGATAACTTTAATGTTGGTTCAATCAAAGAAGTTGATGGTGATCGGGTGAATACAACACTTGAAATTGATGCTCAAGGTAAAAGTGTTAATTCTTCTGGGGCTGTGCATGTAGATCGTATTTTGATTTCAAGTGGCAATTATAATGCCTTGCATGAGATAAATATTTCATCTTCATCAGACGGTGTGACTTATCCAACATTTTATGAAGAAGGTGTTGAGCTTGGAACAGGTGCTTCTTTGACATCTTATGCAGATATTGCAGTTTCAAGAGTTGTTCGTGATCAAGAAAAATTATCAAAGGGAGAATCTGTAACAGATACAACATTAAATGTGAATTCAAATCATTTTGAGGTTCGGGGAAATGTTGATGTTGATAATTTAAACATGAATGGTGGTGTTTTTGAATTTTTAAATGAACTTGGTTCAAACGCTGTGAATGTTACAAATGATATTCATTTAAAGCCATATTCAGCACTTGCAGGTAGTGGTGTTTTAAATATAAAAAATGGGTATCTTTCAATCGATGAAAATTCAAGATTGGCTGTTTCAAATAAAAGTATTCAAGAAAAAGCTGTTTCTGAATTAAAAATTGTTTCTTCAACTGATACAATAATAAATTCGGCTGTACCCTATACGACTAAAGATTTGACTGTTGAAACCGATTCAACGGGGTATCTTGATGTGCGTGCAGATGGGGATAAGAGTGATAAAATTACTGTTGATGGAACTGTTAATTTAGCAGATGGAACACGAATCATTGTTAGAGATATTCAAGAAAACCAAGAATATGAAATTTTGTCAGCAACACAGCTTCACGGAAATAGTGATAAATTAAGAACAACGTTCTTATGGAAAGGGACTGATATTTCAATAAATAATAATAAACTTTCTTTAAAAATAGAAGATGTTCAGTCTTTAAAAGAGGGGTTAGAGCCAACAAAACGTTCTAAGAATGTAGATTCTCTGGTGGATTTTTTAACAAATCTAAGACAAAGTGTTGGTGCTTATACTATTGATCCATTTATTGATAATGTTTATTTTGCACAATCAGCAGAAGATGCTGTTGAAATATTAGATGAATATTCTCCAGAAGGTTATTTAAATACACAACAAGCAGCTTTACGTTTGCAAAAAGTATTCAAAGAAAGTGTTCTTTCAGAAATGAATGCTATGCGTAATTACCGTGTTAAGCATGATTTGGCTTCTACGTACTATGTTCGTCAACCATATTATTATGGGCGTCCTGGATATGAACGCTATTATTATGGATTTAGGCAAATTAGACATAATCCTTATGGTCAAAGACGTACGGATCGTGGTGGTATGTGGGCAAAACCATTTGCTATGTCATTTAGTCAAGATGATAAGGATAACCAATCAGGATATGATTTTGATGCTCAAGGGTTTACAGCAGGTATTGACAGAAAAATAGGTGTTCTTTCTTTGGGTATTGCTGCTTTATATGCTTCTGGTGATATGGAGCAAAAAAATAAAAAATTCCAGTCAGATATGACAACTTATGGCATGGGTGTTTATGGAAGTATTACACCCCATTATTCTCGTTCGTTTATGGATTTTTATGCTTTGTGGAGTAGAACATCTAACACAACCAAAAGAAAAGTTGAATCATTGGCAGAAATAGCAAAGGCAGATTTTGATGTAACGGCATATACAATTGGGGCAGATATTGGTTATGAGTTGATGGTTAATCGCAATTTTATCATTACACCTAAAATCGGGTTAGATTATACTTCAGTTCAAATGGATGAGGTGATGGAAAAAGGAACAGGATATGCGTTGACAAACTTGAAGAGCGCAAAACTTAATTCCATACAGACTCCTGTTGAGTTAAAGGCTGCATTTGATTTTGGAAATCCATTTTATAGATTCCGCCCGGAAGCTCATGTTAGGTGGACACATGAATTTGGTGATACTGCATCTAAATCAACAGCAAGATTTGTTAAATATGCGGCCCCTTTTGCTGTTGAAGGTTTAAATGTTGATAAAGATACATTTACTGTTGGTGGATCTTTGTTATGGTTGTATGGTATGTCAGAATTAGAGTTGAAATATGACTATGATTTCTCTTCAACTTCAACAGGACATACCATTAATATGGGATATAAATATCTATTCTAGATAGAACTCTCATAAAAAGGAAAATAAAAGTAGAATTTAAGCTTTTAAGCTTGCTTTTATTCTTTAAAAAATTTACATTAAAAGTATTGATAAAAAAATAACAATCAAAGGAGATTTTTAATGTATGAAAATATAGAATTTATTGTTGCTTGTGCAGGAAAGAGCACCAGAAATTATCCACATTCAAAGGGGATTGCCCATAAATGTTTAATGCCTTTTGGCGACATTCGTTTAATCGATTGTGTGTTGCAAGATGTTGTCCGTATGGGTGGGCGTCACATTACTTTGGTTGTTTCAGATCAATCAACAATTGATGCTTTTACTGACGCATTAAAAACAGATACGAAAACAGAAGAAAAATTGCGTAACGGAGGTAGAAGTCGTATTGCAGACGTACTGCGAGCAACATTTTTACCAGATGATGTTGATTTGAAATTTGTTATTCAAGAAAAACCTTTGGGAACAGCACAAGTTTTAGGTTTAGCTCATCGGTTGTCGCCAGATAGACATGGTGTTTTGATTTTCCCTGATGATTTGATTGATTCAAGTAAAGCAGATATTTCATTTGTGAAAAAAATTACAGATTCATTTTTGAAAAACGCAAAACAAATTTTATTGACCGGTCTTGTGAAAGAAGATGTAAGTAATAATGCAATTATTAGTAACAAACGCTTAATTGAAAAACCCAAGAATCCAACAAGCAATATTGCAGGGTACTCTCCTATTGTTTTGCCAAAAGAATGTTTAGATGCAATTGAAAAGCAAACAACTGAAATTGAAAAAACAGGTCAATTACCTGCAGGATTGTCTTTGGGCGAATGGGTTTATACAGATGGTATTAATGCCTTTTTAGACAATGGGGGTGAGGATGCTGGTTTCTTTGTTGAAATGGAAATATTAGTTCCTGAAAAATATACAATGATGGATACGGGAACTTTGCCTCTTTATGAAAAAGCATTGATGCGAGAATTGGTAACTCGTTCCTTCTTTGCAAAAGAAAACAGAGAATATATTAAAAAAGTTTTGCAAGAATTAGAATAAGATTTTTTTTAACAAAAGAAATCCACCAAAATATTGGTGGATTTCTTGTATAAAGATAACAAACAATAAAATTGATAGTGTTCTTTTTTTTAGTTAGTTAAGAATAAAATTCATAGTTGAATTATCTGTACAAGTTGTCTTTACAGCAGTAACATGATGAAATTCATGTTTGTCTGAAGCACTCAAGAGTTGTTCGCAAGGTATTTTTGGCACATTATTATAGGTGATTGTAAAAGAGGTATTCCTTTCACCACTAGCTGCAATGGTAATATCGCCACCCCAACGATTTTTTCCCACATCGTTTTGGCAATTCAAAATACCTTCACTACAAATGGTTTCCATTTTTAGGTCAGAAAAATCTGCGCTCCAAGAATATGTATCTACAACATCTTTTGCAATTTCATCAATTTCGATGACTGTTGCGCTACTTCTAAAAAATGAATCGACATAAGACATAGAAGTAACCCCTGCAACGGTTATTAATCCAATTATAGCAATAACCCCAAGCATTTCAACCATACTGCGACCCGATTGTGATGATTTTTTTATCATGGTCCACCCCTCAATATATAAGCCTATACTTTCATTATAACTTAAAAAATAAATTAGCTCAAGTATTTTGTGTGTTAATATAGAATAAATCTACTTGATAAAAAATAAAAAAAAGAGTAAAATCTATGAGATGATAGTTACAGATAGTCAAGAATTAAAAGAGATTTGTCAGCGTTTTGCGACCCATCCTTTTGTTACAGTTGATACTGAATTTTTAAGAGAGTTTACATATTATTCAAAACTGTGTTTAATTCAGATTGCTTCTCCGGATGATGCTATTTGTATTGATCCATTGGCTGAAAATATGGATTTGTCACCTTTGTTTGATTTAATGTTGAATGAAAATGTTGTAAAAGTTTTTCATTCTGCACGTCAGGATATTGAAAATTTTTATAAACTTATGAAACAAGTTCCAAAACCTTTGTTCGATACACAGGTTGCTGGTATGGTTTGTGGTTATGGTGAAAGTGTTGGTTATCAACAGCTTGTTTTGGATTTGTTGAACATACAGATAGATAAAGGAATGCGTTTTACAAATTGGGAAAATCGTCCTTTAAGTGAAGCTCAAATACAATATGCGTTAAGTGATGTAACACATTTAAGAGATGTTTACTTGATTTTGAAAAAAAAGATAGAAGATTTAGGTCGTTGGTCTTGGATTGAAGATGAAATGGAGGCTCTTTTAGATGAAGAATCTTATAATCCAAGTGATGCTACAATTGCAAAAAAAATAAAGTACAATGTTAAGTCAGAGAAATTAAAATTTTTGTATCAAGATTTGTATCTTTGGCGTGAACATAGAGCAAAAAAACTTAATCGCTCTAAACGACAGGTTTTAAGAGATGAAACTCTTCAAGAAATTGTAAAGGCTCATCCAAAAACAGTTGATGATTTGAAAAATTTGAGAGGAATTCCTTCATCATTTTTTAAAAATAATATAGCAGAAGAAATTGTTGGTGTTATCAATAACTCCTTTGAAAAGAAAAAAGAAGCATTTTATCCTATACCCGTGGAAAAAAGTACATCTGGAGCTCATAAAAGTTTAATGTTGATGCTTCATTTGCTTTTAGATATTGTTTCTGTTAAGGAAGCAACTGCTACTAAAATTATTGCTTTGCATGAAGAGTTGGTTTGGTTTGCCTCAGGTGAAAAAAATGTTCGGTTTATGCACGGGTGGCGTTATGATATTTTTGGAAAATATGCAGAAGAAATAAAAAAAGGAACTTTATATTTTGGATATAATCAAAAAACCTGCCAAGTTGATTTTCAAATTAAAAATGATTGGCAAGTATAATATGTGTAAAGATTAAAAAAAGGAGCTTTTCTTGAAAAAGAAAAAAACATTATTAGATTTTATTCGAATGGGGCGATATGAAGATGTTGAGGAAGCACTTGCTCATGCCTCACAGGATGAAGTAAATGAATTTTGCCAAACACCTTTAATGGTTTCAATTCATGCGTCAAATCAAAAAGATGGTGAAAAAATTTTCAAAATGGTTTTAGATTGGACCAAAGATGTTAATAAAAAAGATATAGATGGCTATACTGCCTTTTCACATGCCGTTTCTTTAAGACGAGGCGCATATGTTGAAAAATTATTGCAAAGAGATGTTGATGTAAATGTTCCATGCTTTGTAACAGTTGCTCCACATCATCGGGCTTATGAAGCCTATGAAAGAGATGTGACTTCTAAAAAAAAGGCTGTCTATCCAAGATGTAGTAGTCAAAAGATGTCACCTCTTTGTGCAATGATTTATAAATCATATGATTACTTTGTACCAACATTGGTGGAAAAAGGAGCCGATTTAGATTCAATTGGGGGGTTGGATATTACACCACTTTCAATGGCTGTTCGTTCTGATAAATTAGATATTGTGCAATATTTGTTGGAAAAGGGTGCTAACCCTAATACTGTGCCTTTAAATTGGCGTGAGTATGCAAAAAATGAAGAAGAGGTTTGTCCTGTTGCGTTAAAAAAGGCCTTAAAATATGGATGTGGTGCTGCAATAGGTTTGTTAATTCAAGCTGGATCGCGTGTGCCACAACTTTTTCCACGAAAAGAAGGCGTTTATTCAACTCCTTTGACGTATCTTTTTTCTCAGCCAAAAGAGCAGCTGTTGGAAACTTTTGTTTCTTTAAAAGTTCTAAAAGACTATGTTGATGTTTCTGTTTGTGATTCGTTTGGTCGTTCAGCTTTATCTTATGCGATTGAAAATAATACAAGTGATTATATTTTATCGTATTTAATGGATGATAAAATTAATAATAAAGAAGATTGTTTTTCAAAAACACCAATGATGTACGCTTACGAAAAACGTAATTTTAAAGTGATGGATATGCTTTATTCAAAAGGTGTTCCAATGGCAAATAATATATCTTCTGCAACAGGGAAAACATTACTAACACAGGCCGTGTTACAAAATGATACTGAAATGGTTGATTTTATGTTAAAGTACAATCCTTCTCTTTTAAATAAAGATAAAAATGGAAAAACCACATTGGATTATTTGGAAAAGAATCATGTGTTTTTTCAACGATTAGAAAGCATACAGGAGCAACAAATGAGAAAGGTTGCATTTAATTTAAAACAAAATTCTTGATTTATGATTAAGAAATTGATTTAAGTGGATTTTTAAAAGAAAGAGCTTCAACAACATGTTGGGTTGAAATATTTTCTTCTAATGCTAAATCGGCGATTGTTCTTGCAACACGGATAACACGATGATATCCACGAGCAGAAAGACGCATTTTTTCAGCTGCAAGCTGTAATGTGTTTTGAGCGTCAGTCGTTAAATGAGCATATTCTTCTAAAAGAGTACCATCAATTTGTGCATTTTGCGAAATACCTGAACCTTTAAAGCGTTTTTTTGAAAATTCAAGCGCCTGTTTTATTCTATATGCAACTGTTTTAGAGGACTCCCCTTTCTGTTTTGTTCCTAAATCCCAAGGATTAATAGAGGGTACTTCTAATTGCAAATCAATTCTGTCTAAAAGTGGCCCAGATATTTTTGACAAATATTCAGCTCCACATTTTGGAGCTCTTGAGCATTCATTGCCCAAAACACCTAAATACCCACATTTGCAAGGATTCATCGCTGTTATTAATTGAAATTTTGCAGGATACGTTACATGAGCGTTTGCACGTGATACTGTAATTGCGCCTGTTTCAATTGGTTGTCTTAATGCTTCTAAGACGCTTCTGTTAAATTCTGGAAGTTCATCTAAAAATAAAACGCCTCTATGTGCCAGAGATATTTCTCCGGGCTTTGCTTTTGATCCTCCACCAACAAGAGAAACCATTGTTGCTGAATGGTGTGGTGATCTAAATGGTCGTGTTGTAATAAATGAACCATCTTTTGTTTTTCCAGCTACTGAATGAATCTGGTTTATCTCTATCATTTCTTCATGAGTTAGAGGTGGAAGCAAAGATGGCAGTCGTGCTGCTAACATAGATTTGCCTGTTCCAGGAGGTCCAATCATCAACATATTATGTCCACCAGCTGCTGCAATTTCTAAAGCTCTTCTTGCTGTTTCTTGACCTTTAATATCTTCTAAATCTGGTAAGTAGGGTGTATCAAAATTTATAGAGGCTTGAGGAGCAGGTAAAAGAATTTCTCCTTTAAGATGATTGAGTAGTGAAATTAAATTTGGAGCAGCAATAACATTATCAAGTTCGGCCCATAAAGCTTCATTTCCTTGTTTTTCAGGACAAATGAAGCCAAGATTGTTTTTCTTTGCTTCGATTGCTGCTGGTAAAACACCTACAACAGGACGAATGGAACCGTCAAGCCCTAATTCTCCCATCATAATATAGTTTTTAATCAAGTGGGATGGTATAATTTTCATTGCAGCAAGTAGGGCCATTGCGATTGGTAAATCGTAATGAGTTCCTTCTTTAAAAACGTCAGCTGGAGCTAAATTAACAGTAATTCGTTGAGGTGGCAAGTTTATTTGTAATGTATTTAGAACAGCGCGAACGCGTTCTTTACTTTCAGTAATTGCTTTGTCGCCTAACCCAACAATGGTAAAACTTGGTAATCCACTTGTTAGTTGTACTTCAATTTTTATTTTTAAAACTTGAATACCTGAAAAGGCTACTGTATGTGTTGATGAAATCATTTACCACCGTGGAATATTATTTGAGTCAGAAGGTTGTGTATTTAATGGTTTTTGAAATACTTCAGGCTGTATCTGTTGAACGCTCTGAGGGTTGGCCCAAACCGGTTGGATTGTTTGAGGGGAACCAGTATTTTGCGAAGGATAGTTTTGTGGTGTTAAAGGTGCAATTTGATTTGGATAAGTTGTTTGTGTTGGGTACATTTGACCATTTATAGTGTGGTTAATAGCTGGTGTTTGCTGAGGAGGCATACTCGGATATGAATAAGGGGTTGCTTGTGGGATAACAATTGTTTGAACAAAGGGTGTTGGATTGTTTTGAGGTAGAGGCGGCATTTGTGGTGTAGCCAAAACATGTGATGGCAAAACAGTTTGTTGTGGAATTACAATAGCTGGTGTTTGCTGTCCTTGTAGTGTTAAATTAGGATTTTGAAGTTGTGTTGGGTATAATTCTTGTTTTTCTGATATATTTTTAGGGGGCAACAAATCACTCTGTGCATATATGTCGTGGCCTTGTTGTTCTTTATAAACGCAACCGGATAATAAAACACAAACAGATAAAAGAAATAAACGATTTTGCATGTTTTTCACCTTTAAAATTAATCCCTTAGAAAAGTATAACGAAAACTTTTTTAAAAAGAAAGACTTTTTTATTCATCAATTTTTATGCGTTCGATATGTGCTCCAATATTTGCTAATTTATTTTCGAGTTTATAATAACCGCGATCTATGTGATAAATACGAGAAATGGTTGTCTCCCCTTTAGCTGCTAATGCGGCAAGAACCAAAGCGACACCACCTCTTAAATCAGCTGCCATAACAGGGGCTCCAGATAAGTGATTGACCCCTGAAATTAAAATAGAGTTTGTGGTTAAAATCTTAATTTGTGCTCCCATACGTTGTAATTCTGGAACATGCATAAAACGATTTTCAAAAATACGTTCTTCAACAAGTGAATCTCCATGAGCTAAGGTTAAAAGACTTGATAGAGGAGCTTGAGCATCTGTTGGAAATCCAGGATATTCACAAGTTGTGATTGATGTTGATTTTAAGGATGCATTTTGAGCATCAACAAGGAGTCCATCATCTGTTTGTGTGAGTATTACATTTGAGATACGTAGAGCATCAGTAACGGCATTCATCAAATCAGCTTTAGCCCCCTTTAAAAAGAGTTTTCCCTTTGTAATGGTTGCTGCAATAGCAAAAGTTGCTGCTTCAATTCTATCTGGAATAACATTATGCGTAGTTCCATGTAATTTATCTACGCCTTCAATTGTTAAAATTTTTGTTCCAATTCCTGATATTTTGGCTCCCATTTTAACAAGAATGTTTAATAAATCAATGACTTCAGGTTCTAATGCGGGATTGTGAATAATTGTTATTCCCTTTGTTAAAACTGCTGCCATGACAGTATTGTGTGTTGCTCCAACAGAAACTTTTGGGAAAAAGATTTCTGCTCCATGCAATGGTCCTGTTGCACAAACATAGCCATTTTTAACTTTTATTTTTGCCCCCATTTCTGTTAATGCATTTAAATATAAATCAACAGGGCGAGTCCCAATTGCACAGCCACCGGGTAAAGATACTTCTGCTTTTCCAAAGCGTGCCAAAAGAGGACCTAAAACCCAAAAGGAAGCTCTCATTTTTGAAACAAAGTCATAATCAGCATGAATGCTAGAGATATCATCGGCTTGGAGTGTTAATGCATTTTTATCAATTTTAACTTTCATTCCCATACTTTTGAGTAAATCAGACAATGTGAGGACATCAGAAAGATAAGATATATTTGTTAAATGAACTGGTTCACTTGTTAAAAGCGATGCAACCATAATGGGTAAAATAGCGTTTTTTGCACCGTGAATATCAACTTCACCATTCAGACGATAACCACCTTTTATTTTAAATGCATACATCCGTGTTCTCCTTATTTTTTATTTTGTTTCGATTGGAGACGTTCTTCTTTTTGTTTTTTTCTCAGTTTTAAATTTTTTTGTAAAGCACGTGCTTGATCTGCAAACTTTTCAGCTTGCTTTCTATTAAGATGTAAATTTTCTTGAGCTGTTTGAATGATTTTTTCATTATTTGTATCTGTCGTCATTATTTTTAACTTTCTAAAATAAATGTTGCAGGTCCGTCATTGTGAATTTCAACGTGCATATCTGCACCAAAAACACCGGTTTCAACAGGTATATTTTTTTGTTGAACCAAAGAAACAAAAAGATTAAACAGTTCATTTGCCTGTGTGGGATTTCCAGCACCTGTAAATGATGGGCGTCTTCCACTATTACAATTAGCAAGAAGTGTAAATTGTGATACAATCAAACAACTTCCGTTTATATCTAAAATGGAAAGGTTCATTTTTTTATTTTCATCTTCAAAAACACGCAAATTTACAATACGATTTGCCATTTTTTCAAGGACTGCTGGTGTATCTGATGGTTGAATGCCAACAAGAATACAAAATCCTTGTGAACATTTGCCAACACATTCGTTTTGAACAAAAACTTTAGCTGATGTGACCCTTTGTAAAATAACTTTCATTTGTTTTCCTTTGTTAATTGATGTTACGTTTTTTTTTGTTTGAAGTCAAGGGAAATATCCTTTTATGTTGGGGTAATGAGTAGGTATTTAATAAGTGTGAAAAAATTTAAAAGCATAAAAAAACACCCAATAAAATTGATTAAATTTCAATTTAAATCGGGTGTTTTTTTTGTTTTTTTGAGAGGTTAACGTCCACCTCCAAGACCCATGCCATCGACCATTTGTTCTTGCATGTCAAAGGTACCTGCAACAACCCAACAAATAACAGCTGCAATAATTAAAATAGCAAGACCATTTAAAGCAGCGGCTTTTGACGCTACATCTCTAATAGAATCTTCCATCCATTCAACAGATAAACGTTCGAGAGCTTCTGTAAAGTTGTCCAATTCAGAATAAATTCTTAAATCTCCAATGACTTCTTCATCAGGAAATCCTAGTTCAGTTTTATAAAGAGCATCCCCAATGTTATCCCCATTGTTGACGTGTTTTAATGCACTGTCAATTCGATAGAGTAGATAAGGGGAGGCATCAGTTCTTAAAGCTCTCATTGCTTTTGAAACAGGTGTTCCTGCACTAACAAGTGCTGATAAAGATAAAAGCCAACCAACCCCAATAAAAATACGATAAATAGACCAAGGTGGTATTTTGTCAGCATAAGCTCTTGTTTCTTTTTTCCATCTTGGAAATGTTAATGAAACAAGGATAACAATAATAGGTAAGGTCGCAAAAAGAATAACAGGATGTTCTTGCACAAATAATGATAAATTTACCAAAGAAAGTGAAAGACCTTTCCATCTCAAGTTTGGAACGGCATCAACCATTGGAGGAACCATGTAAGCGCCAACACCCCAAATTAAGAAACAAACCATCATCATCAAGAACAGAGGGTAGAGAACAGCCCCAATAACAGCTTGCTTCATCCGTTTTGTGCCTTCAACAACTTTAACAGTGTTTTCAAGTGCAGTTTCAAGGTTAGCAATATCACCAACAGACAACATTAATAATTCTGTACTTGGAGCCCATCCTCTTAAAGCAACAGAAAAAGGGTCACCGTTTCGAATAGATTTCATCCAACAAGAAAGTGCAATTGCAGTTGAATCATAAGGGCTTTTCCCATCTTTAGAGGCAATTTGATAAATTCGTTCTAATGCGTCCATTAACGAAAATCGGTTTCTAAGCAAAGATTTAAGTTTGTTGTATAATGCAATCCGATCGTTGCTACTTGAAGGCATATGGCAAAACATAAACTTTGCATAATTAATTTCAAATGCAGAGATTGGTCTTACAATAGCCTTTTTTTGCGTGTGTTTATTCATGAAGAACTCCTTGCATTACCCTGTAATTGTTTGATTTAAGAAACCAGTCCATCTTTCAACTTCAGCAACATCAATAATACCATTAAACATGTGTCTCAATGCTGATTCACGTAAGGTTGTTCCATTGAGTTCATTAATCCAGTAGTTTGTTGCTTTAACAGTATCCCCTTTCATCATTAAATCAAGGAACGTTGCATCAGGGAGAATAATCTCAGAAACAGCGATACGTCCTTTAACCCCTTTAAAGTCGCATTGACGGCAACCTGGACCCCGTAAATAAGTTGTTTCAAGCGCAACATCACCAAAACCCTCTCTTAATCTTTGAACAATAGGAGTGTTCAACATATTTGTTGTAGGGATTCTGCAATGTGGGCATAAGCGTCTGAAAAGACGTTGTGCTGTGAGCCCTTTCATAATTTCAGGGTCTTTTAATTTAAATTCTTCAACCCCCATATCTTTTAAACGGATGAGAATAGAAGGAGCATTATTGGCGTGCAAGGTTGTCCATACGTTGTGCCCAGAAAGAGCAGCTCTAAATGCCAAGTCAGCAGCTGAAAGAGTACGGACTTCACCGATCATCATGGAGTCAGGGTCAGAACGTAATGCTGCAGCCAGTGCTTTTGTAAATTCACGTTCTTTTGCTTCTTCAATTGTAGCGTTTGTAACCGGCATTTGGCGTGCGCCAGGAATTGGATATTCAGGAGGGTCTTCCACTGTAATTAAGTTGACTTCGTAGTTTCTTTCTTGCAACATAGCAATCATATTTCGTTGCAATGTTGTTGATTTACCAGATCCTGTAGGACCTGAAATAATTGTAATACCCGTAGGCATACCACGTAATTTGTAGAAGTCTTCAGTATCTTTTTTCGTAAAACCAAGAGCTTCCAATGCACTTGATGTTTCAATGTTTTCTTCAGCATATAATAAACGAAGAACAACATATCTTGTACCGAAAGCAATTGGGTTAAATTGTAAACGAATACCTAAAATATTTTTTGGCAAAACAAGCTTCCCATGGGAACCACGCAATGGGGTTCGACCCAATTTTTGAGCAGCTTGATATTCATTTTGAGCATAGTTCGCATCGGAAATATCAGCAGAAGCAAATGCAGCACGAACAAAACTTTCACCCCATTCTTTTTTATATTCCATTTCGGTTTGCATCAAGCCGTTGACACGGAACATAACAATGGTATTTTCAGCCACAACAACGTGAATATCGGATACGTGCATCGCTGCAGCACGAGAGACAATTGTAATAAAGTCACGTTGCATACGTGCTTGAGCTTGCTCAACAACGTCTGGTTTTTCACTAACTTCTTCATCTTCTTCTGTATAAGTGTTTTGAGCTGCATATTCATAAATTGTACTCAAAACATTCATTGGAACATATTCTGGTTTACCAATTTGAAGATGACGTTTTTTTACTAAATATTCAAAACTTAAAACTTTTCCATCATATTTGTATGTTTCTGCAACAAAATAACGTCCATTTGAAAAAAGTGCTAACAAAGATCTTAAGTCTTCTTTCAATTGAAATGTTGCGCCAGGTGCTGTGATACAAGTATTTCCATTGGCAAACAGTTTTCTTAAAAAAAGTGGATTGGAATAATGTAAGTTTTCAACGTCATCATTTTGAGTGTTAGATGGTGTTTCATCTATAATTTCTTCTTTATTTTCTGTTTGGGTTGTTTGAGCTGATTCCAAAAGAGATTCTGCTTGTTTAACAAATGTTTTGGATCGAGGTGCTTGTGCTGTTCGAATATAGAATTCTTCTTCTTTTTTTACTTTATTATCTGAAGGTTGAGAATTTTTAGGGGCTTCGATATCTTCTTTTTCAAGAGCCACATTATTTATAGTTGTTTCAGAATTTGACCCTTCTGTTTGCTCAAATGTTTTTGGATCTGATTTTTCATCATTTGTTTCTAATGTGTTTTGTGTTATTTTGTTTGATTTTTCATTTAATGGTAACACTGATAAGTTGTCATCGTATTTTGTTTCATTAGATGGTAATATTGGTAAATCGTCTTTGTATTCTACTTCATCCGATGGTAATACTGGTAAATCGTCTTCGTATCCTGCTTCATCTGATGGTAATACTGGTAAGTCATCTTCGTATCCTACCTCATCTGATGGAAAAGTTGCCAAGCCATTTTCTTCTGATGAGATAGAAAAAGAAGACTGTTGTATGGGTTGATTTGAAATTGGTGCAGCTGGGATTGGAGGAGCCATAAATGGCGTATTTCCAATTGTTTGTTTAGGTATTGATGGCGCTTTTTTAGAAGTTGTATCTAAAAAAGAAGGAAATGATTGAACTGTGCCACCTTCAATAGGAACTTCCTCATTATATTGGTCGTTTTGATCATCGAGAGGAATATCTAAATTTGAAACGTCTAACAAATCTGGTGATGCTAAAAATTCATCATCAACCATATTCCCATTATCCCCTTTTTTATCCCAAAAATTCATTATGTCCCCTTATTTTGACAATGCTATTATGATAATGTAGTTATTAATCTAAAGAAGCTTGTTTTGCTGTGTTCAAAACAATCACTTCAATTCGTCCAGCATAAGAAAGTTGAATGGTATCTCTATCGATTCGAATGACTTTATGTCCAGTTTTCAATCGTTGACCTTTTTTTACACTGATAACAGATTGGTCTTCCTTATTTTCCAAACGAGCAGTTAAGCGACCTTTTAGACCTCTTACTCCTACGAGTGAATACAGCTCGCTTGCCGCTTGTACAGGAGTTGATGGTTCTTGAATGTTTTGGAGTGGTTCATTATCACTTTCTTCTTCACTATCTATTTGCGAGGAATTTCTTAAATCAGTTTGTACAACTGGTTCAATATGTGATGTTTGAGCAAGTTCTTTTGCAATGTTTGCTCTTTCTGCAAGTGCTTCATTTCTAAGTTTTTCACGTAATTCTTCAGCCTCAGCAATTTGTTGTTCAATTGCTTCTGTTTCAGCTTTTTTTCTTTCCATTTCAATACGGATATTTTCTTGTTCTTGCCACCAATTAATGCGAGAGCGAACAACATCTTCACGTTTAGCAATTTCTTCCAATCTTGCCTGTCTATACTTCGCTTTTAATGATTCTAAGCTGTTTTTTAATTCTTCTTTTTGTTTTTGTAGGTTAAGAAAAACATTCCCTCTTTCTAAATCAGCCATTTCTTGAAAAACTTCTGTTGTGATACGCCCCAATAATTGTTCACTAGGCATATCTTTAGATGAAAGGGATTCTCCCATTGGTGCTGGACCTGTAATTAATGTTTCGTTAATACCTGGAAGAGTAGCCATTTCAATAGAACCTAATGAAGCACGACCAGGAAAATCAACGATTTTGTCTGTATTAATGGCTACATTGTCACCAATCAAATTGTCGACAGCAGTTTTCTTTTTTTTACGTTGAATTTCATCTTCTGATGGAGAATTTTCTTGTGTTTCTGGTGTTTGTACTTCTGGCGTTTTTTCTTCCAAGACCTGTACTTCTGATGCTTGTTCTACTGATGCTTCTGATGTTGACGCTGTTTTCTTGTTTTGGTCAAGTGATTGGGATTCAACTGTCTTTTCAACAGATTGATCCTTTGCATCTTGTGCAAAAGCAGGTTGAATGACAAATGCTGCTGATAAACCTAAAATGGCTAATAATTTTGATGTGTTATTTTGCATAGATTCTCCCATTGTACTTCCACTTGTTTTGATCTTTTGATTCTGATGCTGGATTAAATTCAATTCGTGTTAATTCTAATCCAGGGAATTTTTCAAAGAATGACATCCATTCAAAAGGTGTGAACGGTGATGTAATTGAAAAAACAAAAAATACATATTCTTGTTGGTGATCTGGTTTTGAACCATCAGGATTATTTGGTGGATCTAAAACAGTATGCCGTTGGAATGTTAAATTGAGTTTAGCTGCTTGCTTGATATCCGTTAATTCTTCCCAAAGTTGTCGTTCCGTATAAATAGGAACAGATGCAATCAGAGGAATATCATAAAAAACAACTTGTCCATTTGCAGAAGCTCCATCGGTATTTATTTTTAAATTAACGTTTGTTAATTTATACTCATTTAGAGCTGCTTTTATCCACGCGATACGAGGTTGATTTTTCCAAATACGTGTATCACCTCTGCTCCAAGATGTTGTTAACGCTGCATTGGAACAAGAGATAAGGCCTAACCTCCAGCCAGGTATATTCAATGCTTTGAGTTGATAAGCATTATTCCAACATTTGTTTAAAAAGACTTTTGTATCAGGTATTTTTTCCCATGGTTTTGGTTTTTCAGGTGTTGGCTCGACTGGTCTGATAATTTCAGGAATAGGAATTGGTTCAATCTTTTCTTCAGTTTGTATAACAGGTGTAAACACTGTTAGCATTGAATAAAAAATTAAAACAAAAGCAATAACAAGAATAATACCGATAAATAGGAGAACTTGGTTTCGCTTTTTAGCTCCTAATTCTTCCAAACGTACCTTTGTGCGTGCGTCACGAACAATTGAGTCAATGGAACGAAAAACGGTTCCTTCAATATTCCATTCTGCAGGAACGATTTTTAGATCCCAGTCAGGAACAGCCATCATTGAATAAAAAGCGTCTTCAGCTTCCTGTTCTGTTTTGAATAAGACATCATTTTCAGAAAGAATCAAATCATTTCTAACTGCTAAGAAATACCATCCTTCATCTACTTTAAAAACAGCACAAACAGATGTTTTATCTGACAAAGCAGATGCAATCATAGCAGCTAATGACAATTCACCTGAACGATGGCCTAAGGATGTTTTTGCAAGACCATATTGTGGGGTTGAAGTAATACGTAAACAGTATAAATCCGAATCAGCATCTGTTTCCATAGCCTCGCGAATTTCGGGAGTTGGATTGTCAGGATCTTGTAGAGGCTGCCAAATCAAACCAACGGCGTATTTAACTTTGCGAATGGTAACAGTCCCTTGAGTTGTTGACTCTAAAGGCGTATCTACTTGATTTGATTGAATGGGTTGTTCGCCATATTCCTCTACCATTATTTTAACTCCTTAAAAGTCCCTCATTCTAGATTCAGGGGAAAGAGGTGATTCCAAAACTTCTGGTGTTAATAAAATAACAAGTACGTCTCTGGTGTTTTGGCTGAGAGCTGATCCACCAAGAAGGCCCATTTTTGCTTTGCCAATACCACTTGTTGCTGTCGAGTGGTTAACTTGTTCAAAACCACTTAAAACAAGTGTTGAGCCTGAGCGCATAGCGATTTCTTGAATAAAACCACGAGTTTGAATTTTTGGTAATTGAACAACTGTTGCTGTATCATCAGAAGATGATTCATCTTCCTCATCTTCATCTTTTGTATCTTCAGAAGATGAACTATTTTGATCTTCTTCTGAACTAGAACTAATGCCAGAAGAACTAAAGTTTGTTAATGAAACCAAGTCTGTTAAGTTTAATGAGAACATTAAAATAAGATTTCCATGGTTCAAAATGCGAGGTAATACTTCCATCATGAACCCATAATTTAATGTATCTGTTTCCATGTCAACATCAACACTTCTATCTGTGCCACTACCAGACGTTGAGACGTTTGTTTCTTTAACATAGTTTTCTTGAGTGGTAATTTGAATTGGTGCAACTTTATTGTTCAATGTTGTTGCACTTGCTGAGGTGACTAATGCTGTTTTACCTAAAACAGAAAAGGCTTGTATAATTGCTTTTGAATTTGTCCACTTTGAATCTGGTTTCAAAAGCATCATGGACAATGTGCCTGCTGCATCTGCTCCTGCTAAAGAATATGCACTTGAGAATGTTCCAAGAATGTCCGAATTTTTAAAGACCATTCCTAAGTCAAATCCATAGTTGTCTTGATTTGTAACACTCACCTGTAAAACTTTTACAGAAATAGCAACTTGTCTTGCCAATTTTTGGTTGAAATCGTTAATCCATTCAGCTGCTTCCTTGATGACAAAAGGACTTGCCGTAACTGTGACAGTGCCTGCAACTCTACTGAATGAAAGTTCTCCATTTTCACCGACAATTTGTTTTAAACTTTGTTCAATGTTATCCCACAAAGCAAGGTTTGCAGATGATGTTAAAGAAGATGATGCATTAGATGAATTTGAATCAGAACTCCCCATTGTTGCACCAGAAAGTGAATTTGATATATTTGTTTCAACAGGAAGGGCGTAAATGTTGAAAATACGGGTTTCTTTTGTATAAAAGCTAATAGTTCTGTTTTTATAACGCCACCAAACACCATATCTGTTTGATACGTAATCAAGTAAACCACTGAGTGTTCCTGTGTAATCGACAGGGACTGTTTCGGTTGGAAGTGAATCTGATGCTTTTAAACTGTCTAAACGCACATGAAGACCTGTCGCTTCAGAAATTTCGTTTGCAATAAACGGCAAGGATGCTTCTTGTGCAATTGTGATGGTAAGAGCGTCTTCTTCTTCCATTTCAGCAGGTAAATTATCCCCTTGTGAAATTTTAACACTGCTATTTCCAAGCCAAATATCATCTTTTGTGCGAACAGTGTCAGTTGTTTCAGGTAAATCAGGAATAGTTGCTTGTTGCAGATAGTCTTCTGTTTTTTCTGTAATTGTTTCAATTTTTGCATCTGTCTTTTCGACGTATTTATTACAAGCAGACAAAGATATTGTTGTCGCAAGTATTGTTGCTAACATAAGTGATTTAATCAATTTAATCTGCATTTTCGTTCTCCTGTGCACTTATAACTAAAACTCTGTTTCCTTTATAGAATGTACCAATTGGAGCTGGCGTTGCTCGAGCAAATGAGCGAATAAATGCTGCGGCAACTTCAGTGAATTTTCCTCTAAATACAACACCTGCTTCGAGATGATAATCTCTATCAAGCTTCCATACAACTGTCCATCCAGATGCTTCACCCCAGTGTTTTAAAAGTGATCTCATTGTATCGCCTGATTTTGCTTCCCAGTCGTGAATTTCTTCGCCATAAGCAAGTTTATCTTTCAATGTTGGCGCTCTTAATGTTGTCTCTTCAGTAATGGTTGTTTGAACTTCTTTTTCAATTTCGGTTTTAAACAATTGATCTTGGCAATCTTCCCCGTTGCAAACGATGTCAGCATTTGAAACAGGTTTTAAAGCTAAATCTTTTTGTTGTTGTTCTAATTCTTTTTGAGCCATTTTCTCTTTAACAGACAATCCTTGTTCAATCATTGGAACAGAGATTGAAACAGGAGCCATATCAACAACATAAGACTCATTTGTTGAAACAGCTAATCCTTCATAAGGTGTATAATTTTGAGCCAATGTCAAGCTTGGATCTTCATAAGAAACAATGCATGCTGCAGGATTTTCTGGCGAACAAACGTTAGGATCAATGACTGCTGAAGGAGCAGATGGAGCTGCATATGTTACAGGTTCTTCTTGTGCAATGACTTCATCACCTTGGGTAAGAGAAGCGCACCCAGTCATAAAACTTAAACCACAGAACAAAAGTCCTGCTATTGTGGTTTGTTTTAAATAATCTTGTCTCATCTAAACTCCTTTGTTGTTACCAGTTAATAACACCTTTGTCTTTTTTTGCTTTTGAATGAACGCTAAAAGTTGGTTCTTTCTTAACCATTCTAAGAACAAGACTATCTTTTGGTCTTTTAACATAATCAACGACCAACTGATGGCTTGATAATCCAGAATTTGCTAAAATCTTTTGAATGACAAATAAACGTTTTTGTTGAAGCATAAGATCGTTATCACTTAAACGCACTTCAATAACATAACGTGGATCTTGCAATGCTTTGTGTGAAAATACTTTCAACCATTTAATGGTTTGTCCAGAAAAATCTGCTGCATTTGGATAAAATGAAACTTTTAAATCCATTGGCATAATTAATGGTAATTCTTGATTTGTTTGTGTTGCTTCAAGAACTTTGTCAGCATAAACAGATGAGTATGTTTTTAATCTTGGTTTAGGTATAAACTCATCACTGTTTTCAGTTTTTAAAGTTTTTTTAGTTCCTTTTAACGGTAAAAGAAGTGGTTTCTTCTTTTTTGTGTCTGAAGCAGATAATTTTTGTGTATCTCCACCTTCTAAAATATTACTAATTTCCTCATCTGTTGATGAGATTAAGGGCGAATTTGTTCCTTTTTTATTAGGATAAGGCGATCTATTCCCTTTATCACTAGACAATGAAAGATTTTTCTTTTTCGTTGCTTGATTATAAATTTTCTGTGTTTGTGCAGTTGATCCGGTTAATTGTTTTTCAACTTCCATTTGTTCACTAACAGGGATAAGTTCTGTTTGTTTTATCATAACAACAGGTAAATCTGTTTGAGTTTTTTTCTTAACAGAAACAATTTTTTTTGCAGGCGCATTATCTTTTTCAATTGGTTCTGAGAACAAAGATTCTTCAGTATTAATGTTTTTGTTTGCATTAGATTGCTCTTCTGTCGTTTTTAACAGATAAGTGGGAAGCAAAAAGTCACCTTCTGCTGTGATTGTAGCTGTATCTTCGTTTTCTTCATCAGCAAGTTTTTGTGCAGCTTCTAATTGTTCTTGAGCTGATACTTCAACTGGTTCACCATCTCCTTGTGCTACTTCAAAGTAGGCATCTGCATAAGCATGAGAGGTTAAAAATGGCGCATAACTAAACAGGCTACATGCGCATACAAATAAAAGAAATTTTTTTTGTCCCATTTTTTATCCCTCTGAAAAATATATAAAAAATATATATTCGAACAACATTTGTAAGACGTATTTATCCCCTTTTTGTTATAGAATATAATTCATACTACAACTTTGAAAATGAAGTTGCAAGCAAAAAAATGCGCATAGAAACAAAAAATTATTTTTTTTTAAGGGATAATAGATTTGTTGAATCAGATTTGCATTGTTTTTTCAATTTGAGGTGTTTCAAAACCCAAGAGTGGTAGTGAAATAATAACGCGTAATCCACCAAGTGGACTGGTTGATAATTTGATATCTCCTCCATGAGATAATACAATATCTCTAGTGATGGTTAGTCCTAGACCAATACCGCCTGTTTCTTGATTCCTAGATGCCTCTAATCGATAAAAGGCCTTGAAAACTTCTTGATGTTTTTCAAGGGGAATTCCAGGCCCGTTGTCATCAATGGTAATTGTTGCTGTTTTGTTGCGTACGCCAAGTGTTACTGCTGTTTGAGAAGCGTATCTTGCTGCATTTGTTAAAATATTGTTAATTGCACGTGTTAATTCATTGATGCGACCAGATATTTCAATGTCATTTTCAATATGAAGTGATATGGATTGATTTGTTTTTCTTTGTTTTTCAACCAATTGTTTAATAAGATTATCTAATTGAAATGGTTGGGGGAGCTCTTTGCCTTCACCTCTTGCAAAGGTTAGATATCCTGTAAGCATTTTTTCCATTTCATCCACATCTGAAGCGAGATCTGCTGTTGTCTCGTCTTTTTTCATCATAGATAATTGGAGTTTCATTCGTGTTAGAGGGGTTCTTAAATCGTGTGAGACGCCTGCTAGCATAGTTGTGCGTTCGCTTAAATATTTTAAAATTCTATTTCTCATAAGTATAAAAGCAAGACCTGCACGTTTTACTTCTGTGGCACCAGCTGGTTTGAATGGAATATCTTGTCCAATTCCAAATAACTCAGAGGCTTGTGCGAGTTTTTCAATAGATCGAACTTGGTTTTTCATAAATAAAAATGCAATTAAAAACAGTAAAATAGAAGAAACAATTGTCCATCCGAGAAAAACAAGTACGGTAGAACTATAAAATCTTTTTTGAGGAATGATTGCATTTAATACCCCAGAAGGGAGTTGAATAGAAACAAGAATTTTTTTATTTACAATGGGGGACATATAGACAGGATAATTAATGTCTGCAAGTTCTTTTGTTAAATGTATAACGGATGCATCATCATAGTTGAGGCGTTGGTTTAAAATAAGCTCTTGTTTTTTAAAGTTTAATTTTAATGATAGGGTGTAAGATGCTTTTTCAAGTAATTTTTGGATGATTTCGTCATCTATGCCAGCAGAAATATGGTCAGAAATAAGAGTTAATTCTCCAGCTACATCTGCAGCAAGTCTTCTACTAACAGTTTGCCAGTGTCGATCGTAAAAGAAAATAAACATAACTGTTTGTAAAAAAATCAAGGGGAGTAATATTATTAAAATAAAACGATAAAAAAGACTTTGTGGCAAAATACGAATACGTACTCCATCAAAAGTTTGCATTAACCAAATTAAAAATCGTTTTAAAATAATAAAAGGTGTTTTTTTGCTCATTTTGGTACCAGAATATATCCCTGCCCACGGAGTGTTTGTATACAAATTGGTTTTTTAATATCAGTTTCAATTTTTCGCCTTAATCTTGTGATTTGAACGTCAATTGCTCTAAGATTATCCGTTTCAAGAGATTGGGCAATTTCTTCTCTAGAAATAGGATTTCCAATTTTGGAGATTAAAATTTTGAGTAAATCTTGTTCTGCACCTGTGAGTAATACAGGGGTGTTGTTTTTAGTGAGTTTACCTGTTTTTGAATCATAACTGCAATCTCCAAATAAAATTTCTGTTCTGATTTCCTGTTGGATTTGCCTTTTTAAAATATTGTTTATTCTGAGTAATAATTCTTTAGGTTCAAATGGTTTTGGTAAGTAATCGTCTGCACCTGCTTCAAGACCTGAAATACGGTTATCAATGTCTCCCATTGCTGTAAGCATTAAAATAGGGATATCGATTTTGTTTTGTCGGAGTTCTTTTGTTAAATCTTGCCCGTTTTGACCTGGCATCATAACATCCATGATAAGAATGGAAAAAGTAAATAAATTTAAAAGAGACTTTGCCTCTTGTGCATTGGCAGCTTCGCTGACTTCAAAATTATTCTCGCTTAAATATTTTTTTAATAATCTTCTTAAACGCGTATCATCGTCAATGACTAATATGTGAGGTAAAATATCATTCATTATCACACTCCAGGTGTTGTAAAATGCTTTTTTCTAATTTTAAATCTTTGTGATTTGGTTGTATTTGAAGAAGTTTTATCATGTCAGATACATTTACTTTAAAAGAAGAGATGTCTTTTTCAGAATATATTTTTTGTTTTTTTATTTTTGAACATATTTGGTCTGCAATTTTAGTGATAAGTGGGTATCCATATGTTTCTCCTTGGCCTTTTAAGTCATGAGCTGATTGAAAAAAAATAGTTTGTATAACCCTTGTTTTTTCACTTTCTTTTAAAAACGACATATCTTCAAGAGCATGCTGCATGTTTAAAAGAGAGTGGTTGGCTTCTTTTATAAATGATTTTGTTAAAGAGTGAATGAGGTCCTGTGCTTTTTTTTCAAAAGATAACGCCTCTTTTTCAGATTGAAAAGCATGATTGTTAAAATTTGCCATAATGACATGTTTGTTTGATTCCATGATTTAATCCCTTAGGTTAAAATAAATATATCAAAAAAGTAAAAAATCATCAAGTTTTTTTTACTTGTTATCAAATAGGAACTTTTTTTTATTTTAAAAGGGATTTTATAATTTCAAGAGCAATGCGTTTTCCATCACTAAGTGCTTCAACAACACTAGAAGATCCGTTTTTGCAATCACCAGCATAAAATATATTTTCTTCATATTTTTTTATACTTGTTTTTGCTCCCGTGGCGCGAATAATTGCATCAAAGTTTGTGTATAAATGTGTTTCATTTTGAATTGCTTCAAAAGAGGATTCAGTTATTTTATTTTTAACAACTTTGAGTGAAAATTTATTGTTCTCTTTTATAATTTCAATAGGAGAATAAAGAGGGTTTATGCTTATTTTTTCTTGAACAAGTTCAAGGTATTGTTGTGGGGATAAGCGCATGTCGCAGGAACGTCTTCGAATGAAAATATCAATTTCATGAGCCCCCATTTTTTTTGCTGTAAGAGCGCAATCTGCCGCAACATTTCCACCTCCAATGATTGCAACTTTGTGTAGGGAAGAATAGTTTTTAGGATGTTTTAAATATTCTTGATAAGAAGTGCAAAAATCTTCTCCTTTAATGTTTAAAAGGCGTGGAGCATCTTCGCCTGTTGAAATAATAATATGTGAAAACCCTTGATTTAAGAGTTTTTTAGGCTCGGTTATTTTTTTGTTGGTTTGAATATGAATAAGGTTTTCGTTTAAAAAACAGGAAAATTCCTCTTCTATAACTTTTTTAGGAAGGCGATCTTCTGGAATAAGATTAATAGAGCCACCTATTTTTGAACAAGAATCAAACAAAGTACTTTGTATGCCGTATTGAGCAAAAGTTATGGCAGCCAAAATGCCTGCAGGACCTGCACCAATAATTGCAATACGCGCATCGCTATTTTTGGGATGTGTTTCAATTTTGTTTTTTATGTTCGCTTTTTCAATAATAGTAGCTTGTACTTTTGGAATGTTAATTGGAAAATCAATTTTTCCACGAACACATGCTTTCATGCATAAATTATTGGGACAAACAAGCCCACAAATTTTTCCTAAGGGATTTTGTTGGTATATAGACAAAGCTGCTTCTTTAAAATTATTTTCTTTTGCTTTTTTTATAAAATAACAAGGGTCACATTTTATGGGACAAGCTGTTTTGCATGGTTTTGTGGTGCAACATAAACATCTGTCAAGTTCAGCCTTTAGTTGTATATTGTTTAAATAAAGTGATTTTGTCATTTTATGCTCTTTATATTTATTCCATGCTACACAAATAAAAAATAAATATCAAGTTATAAAAAATGAACAATTTTATTTTTCTTTTCGTTAAGAGTAATGAGTTTAAAATGACAAAGGAGAAATAATATGTTGAAAATAAAGAAACCAATTGTTTTTTCATTGATTGCAGTTTTTACAATGATGGTTGGATTGCCAGCAAATGCTGGTTATTATAAAACAATTTATGTTAACGAGCCCCAACCTGCAACAACGGTTATTGTTAATCAGCCTGTTCAAGAAAGAGTTATTGTGCAAGAGCATTATGTTCAACCAATGAGTGATTCATCTAATGCTGCAATAACTGCTTTAGGTATTGGTGCTTTGGTTGGTGGTATTATTTTAGGTGTGGCTTCACATAATCATCACAAGAAAATTCAAACCAAACATTACCATAAACATTCAAAACCACATCAAAAACAAAAAGGTCATAGAGGACATAGGTAAAAAATTAAAATATAGCAATGTAAAGGGAGCTTATAAAAACGAAAATCATTTGTATGAAAGAAAAGAAAACAATGGCACTTCCAATATCTTTTGCCTTTTTTGAAAGGGGGTGAATATCACTTGAAATCCTATCAATAACAGTTTCAATTGCAGTATTAATTAATTCAGCAATTAAGATAATAAAAAGTGAAACAATCATCACTAATTTATAAATAAAAGAAACAGGAAGAATAAGTGCAAATATAAACAAAAAGGCACAGATGGCAATATCTTGTCGAAAAGCGACCTCACTTTTATATGCAGATTTTATTCCATTATAGGAATAAAAACAGGCGTCAATAATATGTTTAATGGCACTTTTTTTTTCTGTCATTATAATTGTCTCCTTTTATTTGTTTTAAATATATTTTATTCAAAAAAAAATAGCAAGAGCGGATTTGTTTTTTGCTTTACTTTTTACCCGATTTTATTAAAATATAAAAAAAGTGTCATAAATGAGGATGAGATGAAAAAATACTTTTTTTATGGTTTAGCTCTGATAAATTTGGGTATTCTTTGTGGGTGTGAGCTACCTGTTTTAAAAAGCAAAAATACTGAAAAACCAATGGTTATAGAGACAATTAAAACGGTGCATGTTCCGCTTTCATCCGTAGAGGATGAGGTTAAAAAGACGCATAAGTTGGGTATTATCGGTGAAGTAGAGCCGGTTTATTTTTTGCCGATGAAAAAAGCTGTTTTGGCCAGAATTGATACCGGTGCTGAAAATTCATCCATTGATGCAAAAAATATCCGCCTTTTTGAAAGAGAGGGGGCAAAGTGGGTCGCTTTTGATGTTGAAAATAAAAAAAACGGTGAAAACCATCATTTTGAAAAAAGAATTTATCGTCAGGTAACCATTAAACGCCAAGAGCAATCAGAAGAAAGAATAGTTGTTTTAATGACTGTTAAAATCGGTAAGGAAAAAATAACAACACAGTTTTCTTTAGCAGATAGAGAAAAATTTGAATATCAGGCTTTAATTGGTCGCAATATTTTAAAGGGTAGGGCGATTGTAGATACGGCTCTTTCAAAAACGCTTTATTAGAAAGGGAATACAATGTTTAAAAAAATAGCACTGATACGAGCTTTTTTATGTGTTGGACTTGTTTTATCTATTATTTATGCTTGTTGGGGGATTTATTACAAAACCCATTTTTTAAAGTTTAGTTTGGTGCCGGCTCAAAGAACGCCGGTTTGGAGTATTGAATCACATCTTTCGTTTACGCCAAAGGATGAAAAAATTAAAGTTGTGTTCGCCAGGACAAAATCAGATGGTAATTTTAAGGTTTTAGATGAGCGTATTATTGCCAAAGGGTATAGCATCAATGAAACAGAAGATTATTTTACATTAACAACTGATTTAAAAAAAAGCAAACAAAACCTCTATTATCGGACGCTTATTTATGATATTGTAAGCCAACCGGTATATTCTAAAAACAGTCCGGTAAAAAAAACACAACCCCCTTTGCTAGATGATAATCAGTTGTTAATTGCCAAAGAGTTAATAGAGTTATCTCAAAAAGAAGAGGGCGATGCCGTACAAAAGTTAATTTACCTTTTAAATCAAGATGAGCAAAATGAGTTGGTAGAAGCTTTTGTACCTAAAAGAAGTAAAACAAAGGAGAAGGCCGAACGCCTTATAGATTTATTGTCGTTGATGGATATCCCGGCACAGATGATTAGAGGAGTGATATTGGCTGAGGGGAAAAAAAAGCTTTCTCCCGATATATTGATAGAGGTGCATGAAAAAGGTCATACAAAAGTTTATGATATTGAAACGGCAAAAGAGAT
>JAZSGT010000011.1:0-16492 GCA_045532865.1 Alphaproteobacteria bacterium | reverse complement strand
CCTCCGTTGCACTTCGATACTGTACACTTCGCTTGACAATTTCCTCTTTATCTGTCGCCTTACAGCTTGCTCTTAACACGTACCTAAAATCGAGGTAAAAAAAAGAAACCTCGTTCTGTGGTACGCGTTAAAAGTCAATTTAAAGGGATGAAATAGTGCTATAATCGTCAAGCGTATAGTACGGACAAAGAAGCGCAAGCGTAATGTACTTGAGCTTAGCAATTTGCTTCGTTTGACACCTCTTAAAACTGTAACTCTTAACTCACAGGCAGTTGGGCTTTAAAGATAACCTCTGACCCGTGGTACGTGTTCAAAAGCGCTCAAAAGGGGACAAAGAAGCGCAAGCGTAACGTACTTGTGCTTAGCAATTTGCTTCGTTAGACACCTCTTAAAACTGTAACTCTTAACGCACAGGAGGTGGGGTTCAAACAGAAACCTCTGACCCGTGGTACGCGTTAAGAGCCAGCTGTAAGGGAGGAAATAAATTTTAAATCGCCGACCGTATATGTACGGATAAAAAGAGCGTTAGCTCAAGGTACATAAGGGAGGCGATTTGATGTTTAGTTACCCCTTACAGCACCAGCTCTTAACTCACAGGCACTTGGGCCTTTTAAGCCCTTTTAAATTCCCAACAACTTGCACCCTTCTTCTAAAATTTCACGCGTGGTTTTAAGGCGTCCATTTACGGTATGGGTGGCTGAAGTTAAAGGGGGAACACTTGTTGCTTTTGGGGCAAAGGAAGCCTCTTTTGCTTTTTGTGTTGAAGCTTCATTTTTTTTCACCATTAAGGCAACTTCTTTTTGAATCAAATCTTTCAAATAAGCACTCATGTTGGGCGTTAAAGGCTTTTTAAAAGGAGCTAACGGATCCATCATTTGTGGTGCCTTCGTTTGAGGTGTTGGATTAAAATAAGGGTGCGATATGGCCCCTACTCCATGCGAAAATCCTTGTTCATTCTTTGCTTCAAAAGTTTGATTTATTTCATTAGAATTAAAAATGTTTTTAATACCTTGACGAACAATGGCATCTTTTAACAAATCAAAATCAACCCCTTGTTTTTGAAGCATGGATTGTGTTTTTTTTGCTTGCATTAAATCAAAAAACTGATCTGGATTTTTGTGATACAGGGCATCCATTTCAATCAACGATTTGAGCCATTCTTCTTTGGAAGAAATGCCTTTTTCTGACAAAATTTCTTTTAAAGAATCGTAAGCTGTTTGCACATGCAAAGCTTCATCAAACAAAGGGGGTTGCTCTGACAAAGGCGCCTTGTCTGGTTGAGATGAAAGCTCATTTTCTTGAGAAGTTTGTTCAGAATTTATGACCAAGCGATCCCAATTTTTTTCCATAAATTCGCGTGTGGATAAAGCATCTTCTTTTGAATCCGAGCTTGAAATTGTTGCATCAACAGATGCTAAAGTGTTTAAATTTTCTGTCATTTGAATATCATCCTTTTGTAATTGATTAAAAATTCCTCAAAAAGCTCTTGAGAAAGGGCTAGATCTTTTTGAAACCGTTTGTTTTTAAAATAAGTCTTTGAATAATAAGAGCTTTGCGTGGTACCAGAGCGTTTAAAATAAGCATCTAATTCTTGACTGTTGGTGGCAAAAGAGCCATCCGGCAAAGGGATTGGCTCTTTAAATTCTGAGTTAAAATAGGTCATTTTTCTCCTTTTTTAAGGGTGGATTTTATAAAAGAGTTTTCTTTTTTTGCGCCTGAGGAAACGCCTTGAGATGAGGCTAACTGAGGCACATTTCGAGAGGTTGGCGCAGAGGCTGAACGAGAGCTGTGAGCTGTTACATTCTCTTGAGATGAGGCGAGCTGAGGCACATTTCGTAAGGTTGGCGCAGAAGCTGAACGAGAGCTGTGAGCTGTTACATCCCCTTGAGATGAGGCGAGCTGAGGCACATTGCAATGAATAGACACTGGCTCTTGATGAGAACCTGAGGCAAACACCTGTGCGTTTTGGCGTGCTGAAGTTAACACATTACGAGGTGCTGCTTTGCCATATTTTAAGTTAGACTTATGCCCTTCAAGCTGACTTTTCATCACTGTTTCAAGAAAATCAAGCTCGGCTTTTTTAGATTTATAAAAAAGCTCTTTTTCTTTAAAAGAAAGCTCCTTTTGTTTCAGCGACAATTCAGCTTCGGACACAGCAACCTTTAACTTTTCAAGTGCTTGCTGTTGAGCAATACGTTGTGGATTAAAAAACAAGGAAGGTGCCAAGGCATTTTCTTTTTCCCCTGCTTCATCTAACGCCTTTTGAATGGTTGAAAAACTTTGTTCAATCACATTTTCAAACTGACGAGCGTGAGGCAAGCAAGAAGAAACTTGAGAAATCATCTCTTTGTACAAAGGCAACAAATTTGGCTCTTTTGAAACGTTTAAAATTCCTTGATTGAGCAGTTTGGAAATTGTTTCAACAGCTTGAACAGTTTTGTAAGCTTCACCTTCAGGGTTAAAAAATGCTTCTGTTTCAATGGATAACACCATATTTCTAAGTTTGCCTGTTTTTAAGATTGAAACAGCTTCTTCCAACACGTCTAAAGAGATGTTTTCTTCAGGGGAAATAAAGCTTTTGAGCAAAGTTTCATCAAAATGTTCACAAATAATTTCAGCTTTGAGCCGATAAGCATTTTGAATAAAGCGTTGCATATCGTTTTGCCTGTCTTGATTGCGAAGGGTGCCAAAACCTGTCTTTTTTTCAACAGCTGTGGCTGTTTCAACCTTTGTGGAAGAGCCTCGCATAATATCAGACACACCCGTGATTTCAAACAGCTCATTTTTAAGCTCATCACGGCGTTTTGCAAGCACTTCAAGACCAGAAATATACTGTGTGATAGGGATAAAATCAATTACCCCTTTAAGGCCTCCAGCCTCTTTAAGCCGGTCAAAATCATGCACACCAACCAGAGTTACATCTTTGTCAAAAATGTCTTTTAACCTTGAAAATGAGGTGTCATAAACCCCACTGATTTTAACTGCCTGCATCAAAAGGCGCATTCTATCAGTAACGCCTTTGAGCTCATCCAAAATTGTTTCAACCATTTGATAATCAGCTTTTGGAATGAGACTATCATTTGTTAAAGAGGCAAAAATTGGCTTAGGAATGGGAAAAAAGCCTTCCACTTTCAACGGGTCTTCTTGAACTTTTAAAAAAGAGCTCGGATACTGTGGTGCAAAATAATAAACTCTTTTTGTTTCTTTATCCCAAATTTCATAAACATCAACAGTTGAAGAAAAGCTTTCTTCTTCAAGCTTTGTTTCATCAAAAGAGAGCATTTCATATGCTTTTGTACCAAAAGAGGTGTAAATATCCCTTGGTTGCATAGGAATTAAACGGGCAATCCATGAAACTTCTTCAAAAATGCCACCATGTGTTGTATCCATTAAAAAATGCAATGGGTCAACATATGTGGAAACCACTTTTTCATCTGTTTTAAGGGTTAATTCTTGATCAAAAAGTGTGCCTGTTTCAAATGTTGGAACATATGTTTCCCACAAAATGCCACAACCTGAAATAAGATAATCATTTCGGGCGTATTTTAAAACACTGTCAAAATCAAATTTGTTTAAATTCCACAACAAGGCACGTTCCAAAATTTTGGCAGCCACTTTTTCAGCTGGGGAAATATTCCAAGACAAACGTTCAACAAATGGCTTTGGCTGTTTGAAATACAAAAAAGGCTTTTGCGTTTCAATACCTGACCAAAAAATATTATACCCCACACCTTGAAAAAGAGAGGGCAACAAAGATGATGAACCTTCACAAGAGCCTGATTTATAAACATTTCTTGCTTTTTTTACCACTTCATAATATGGCTCATAAACTTTAAGTGCCAAGCGAATGCGTGTTGCCCAAAGAGAGGCTAATTCATACTCTTTTTCAGGCGAAAGATCAATTAAAGAGCTTTCAAGTGCTTCATTTTTGCTGATTTTGGTGGACAAATCACCAGCTGTTACATCAGTTTTAAAAGATAAATCCTCTTTGTTTTGTTGAGATAAAGGGGTTGAATTTAAGTGGTTTTGCGTTTGTTTTTTTGTTTTCATGTTTAAAGTTCCTTTTCTTTGGTTAAAATTGCAAGAAGGCTTTTTTCTCTAATCACAACAAGAGATGGATCTGGTGTTTCAAGCTCATCAAAAGGGTGAAACATCACATTATCCCCAGGCGACACAGAAGCGACTTTTTCCCCAACGGCCACAACCTGCCCCACATTGGCACGCTGTTTGTCTATGCCAAATTTGGGCAGAATTATCCCATTGGAAGAACTTGAATTTTGTTGGTTTAGTTTGATAAAAATGCGATCTGAAATCGGTTTCATAAATTTTCCTTTCGTGTTGTATGAGCCCCACTGGCTCAAAAAAAGAAACCTCGCTTTCAAGTGATGGGTTAAAAGCAAGGCCTCTAACATCAAGGTCAAACGAGCCCTCCAAACTGAGAGAAAAAGAAAATCACCCCTTGTTGAATTGGTTCAATAAAGACCTTGATTTTTTGGATATTGTGTGGTTTAACAAAAATGAGTGGTTAAAAAAATAACGAGGTAAATGATGAAATTTTTGACGCTTTTGCTGTTAAGTGCTGTGTTTGTTGGCTTTCGTTTTGAAGCTATGGCAGGGAATCCTTATGACAAAAATGTGCCAGAAGTTGAGCAATTTGAAAGCAAAGCCAACATTGAAAGAGCCTATAAAACCCTCAAAGAAAAGTTCAATATTGACCTATCTTTTAAGTTCAAGCAAGAGGCGTTGAACTACATTTTAGCTGGGGTTAGTAGAGATGTTTATGGCTCTTATTTTCTTGTAACAAAAAATACGGTTTATGATAATAATTGGGAAAATTCTTGGATATCAAAATTAGGAGAAAATTGTGTTATTATCAAAGATGAACCTAATTTAACTGTTTTACGCTGTGAAGAGTCCATCAATGAATACTCATATTTCGAATATAAAAATACTTGCAAATCAGGTAAGTGTACCTCAATTAACAAAAAATTCTTTTTTTCATCGTCAGCAAAATATGAAGAAGCAAAAACAAATCATCGAGGTGTTTCAAGTTCATCTCTTAGCTCCAAAATGCCCCATACCCATGAGGAATGGCTTCGTTATCATGCAGAAGATGAAGAAGACCCTAATGGGTATTACACCAAAAGATATAAAGAAGAATTTAAAAAAAGAAATTAAAAAAAAGGGGAAATAATCCCCCTTTTTTTTAAATATAAAGATGTTGAGGGGAATGTGTCTTATGCAAAATATGAACCTTTGGATAGTAAAAAGGATCCTTGTTCTCTCTTTTTTGTTTCAACAATGGGAGATAATATATCAGATTTAGAAACCATGCAAAACTTGAGTTTCAAAATACTTGATTCATTAGCTCCCTTTTGCGATAATGACCCTTTGTTAAAATAGGTTAATATAATTGTTTTAGAGCCTCATCAATAAAACGTTGCAAATCTAAGACTCTTTCAAGAGACACGCCTTTTCTAGACAATTCATTTTTTGTTTTAGAATAGTCTTTTTTTGCATAAGCGTTAAAGAAGTTTGGCCAGCCTAAAATTTATCTTTACATTCCATTTTAATTTCATCAATGTAGCTTTTGACAACATCTTTAATCATCACATCTGCCGTAGAAATGGCCATTAAATTATACATTGTGCCTGTATAATTTAATTGTGCAAAATCACTCGATTGCTGCAGATGATGTGCATGCTTATAAATAGCCTTAACCAATTGATTTAATGTTTCTTTTGATTCATCTTTTGTCTTTGAGTAGTAATTCTCAAAAATTTGATGTGCAACACCGATTGCGCAGTCAGTTGAAGCATAAGTTGCATTGTTCATATCAGCCGTAGAGGCATTCTTAGCATAGGAAATCTTACACTCTTTCAACTTTTGCTCCAACAATTCCACCTCAGTCAGACAGTTTTTTATTTCATCTGCTTTTAATGGACTGGTAAGAATTAACATACTCAAAAACAAAATTTTTTTTATCATATTTTATCCTTTATTTCCCATTGTAATAATGAGGATACCTCTTATTTAAATATTCGTCAACTCTTTGTTTATAGATTTTTTCGAAAACCTCAGGAGTGCTATAATAAGTTTTAAGTCGATTATACCAACCCCTTAGATTATTAATATTTTTTTGTGGAACAGTATCTACTCGATTAAAATAACTTTCCATTCTGTTCTGAACAATTAAATCATTTAATAAAGTTGTTTCTTTATCAGACAATGAATTAACAGCATCTGCTAAGTCTTGTGAAACAGTAACACGATTTGGAAATTGTGTGCCATTCATTTTGTTAAAGGCTTCAGAAAGATAGTTTATTGCTTTTGTCCCTTGATTAATTTCTGCGTCAAAGACATTTTTTGGAAAATTATTACTTTTTTTTAATGGATTATTCCAATTAGGCATTCTCCCTGAAATCATCATCAGTTGGTTGCTAAACGATCAAGCACCTCCTTCACCAGATACACCCTGCCCAACCACTCCCATGTCGCAGGAAGGTCGCCGGCTTTTTCAAGCTCGGCAGCGACTTTGGGCCCAGCGATGGGAAATGGGGGTAAAGAGGCTGGGACAGGACAAACAAGTTCAGAACTTGTTTTGACGCATGCGCTCAAGCAAAGTATCCCGTGTAGGATTGGGACGCATAAGAACTTTTTGAATGATTTGTTTTTCATATTTAATCACCTCAACTTGTTTTTCGATAATTTTGATTTTAGAGTGGCTTTTGCCTAGTTGATAAGACAAAAAACACAAAATCCCCATAAAAAAAATCAGAATAAAAAACCGTTTCATGTATCACTCTCATTCAAAGAGGGGTCGGTTTTCATCAATAAGGCAAGGCGTTTTGCCCTGCCCTTAACTTCAAATGCCCATTTGCTATTTAACATTTCTTTTGAAGCTGTTAAATAGTCTTTTTCATCTAATGCTTTAAGAAACTTTTTAAAACCTTTAAGCCCTTTAATCCCCAAGTTAAAAGCCATTTCAAGTAAAACTTCTTGCCGAGTTGGAGAGAGTTGATTAAAAAATTTAAACTGTTTTTCACATTCATTTTGAACCTCCAAAATATCGTTTTGTAACAAAAAAAAGGCCTCTTCTTTTGAAAGGCCTTTATCCTCTAAATTGCGCCCAACGCCAATGGTGAGCTTTCCCTTTGTGCAGCGATACGGCTTGAGCCGAAGTCCTTCATGTTGAACAAGCCGGTCCAAAAGGGTTTTTGAAATTTTATTTTTTGATGGGCAAAGTGTCATTTGTTTCTTCCTCATGTGATGTTGATTTTCTCTTTCTTTTTGGTTTGTTAGAAGACGTTTTTAAAGCATTAGATAAACTTTCAACCTGTGCTTTTAAGTGCGCATTTTCTTCTTTCAAGTGGTCAATTTCAGCTTGTAATTTTTTCACATCCACTTGATTTTGACACAAAGACAAAAATGTTTTGGCTTGTTCTTGTTCCTCTTTCAACCCCAAATCTGTTGCTTTTTGAGGGGATAAAGCAATAAATTCTTCCACCGAAAAAATGCCATGGGCGTTGAGCGTAGCCACCTCTTTTGGCGAAAAATGAGCAAACATTTTTAAATCAGTCCCCTCTTTGAGCTTTTCTTTTGAAGCAAGATAAAGCTGGTATTCTTGAGGGAATTGACGGATTTTTTCTTCCGTTGCCGGTTGGTCAAAAATATCCGTCATGTTGTTTTTAATTCGAACTTCAACAAAACAGACCTCTTTAAAAATGGGCAAGCCGGTTGTGGGGTTTGTTTCATTGGTTTTGATAAGTCTGTCATAAAATTTTGCAAATAACATTTGTTTTTCCTTTCAGTTAAATTGGAGGGCCCGACTGTCGGTGAGTTAAGAGCTAGCACACAAAATGCCAACTAAAGCGAATACACCTCCCTCAAGTACCTTGGGCTAAAAGCCCTTTTTATCCGTACTATACAGTCGGCGCATTCATCTTTATTTGGCTATTTTGTGCTGGCTCTTAACCCATACCACATATCGAGGTTTTCCTTTTCGTGGCATACCAAAGGGAGAGGTTTCTGTTTGAACCCAACTGCCTCAAGTGTTAAGAGTTACAATTTAAAGAGCGAACTAGCACCACAATCGCCAAGCTCAAGTACAATATCGCTAACGCTCTTTTTTCTCCGTACTATACGCTTGACGATTATAGCACTATTTCATCCCTTTAAACTGACTCTTAACGCATACCACATATCGAGGTTTCTTTTTCGAGGCACCACTTTAAGCAAGAGTTTTTTAATTTAACCTCGCTTTATGTGATGGGTTAAGAGCCAGCTGTAAGGGAGGAAATAAATTTTAAATCGCCGACCGTATATGTACGGACAAAAGAGCGTTAGCTCAAGGTACATAAGGGAGGCGATTTGATGTTTAGTTACCCCTTACAGCTGGCTCTTAACTTACTGCCCCTTAAGCATTAATAAGAACACCTTGAAGAGCAGCGTTGGACATAGTCATATTCCCTGCCCAGCCGATGATTTTGTAATAGGCGTCTTGGTTGATAGCCATGCGTTCACCACCAACGACGGTCATATCACGGTCTTTGTGTGGGCGAAGGTAGAGGTAATCTGTGTTCAAGAAATACATGTGATTTTCTGGACAGTTGCCTCCTTGACCCCCATCAAAGATGACTTCAGCACCTTTGAATTTGAGGTTTTCAAAACCAGATTCGGCTGTTTTTGTGTCTGTGAAGCGTTGTTGTGGCATCAAAGCACCCTCATAAAGAGAATAAAGGGTATCATCTGCAACAATGAGGTCTGGTTTATCTGCCCCACGTGAAAGTGAAAGATACATTTTGTTCATTTCTGAGATGATATTTTCCCCTGTTAAAGCTGTTGAAACGGCTTTATTGCGCCAAAATTCATGCCCAGCAACAGATCTGTCAATTCCACCTACTGTGCCAGTTGCAGGAGAGTCTGCCACCAACAAACGAAGGCCTCCAATTTCTTTACCATCAGAGCCGGTGCCATCTGAATAAACAGATTTGCTCATTTGGTTGACAATTGTTTTGGCAGCATTGTCAACACGCTTTTCAAAAAGGTCCATAATACCTTCTTTACCAGCGTTTTTGAGCATATCTTCCCCAGAAATAGCCACAGGAACAGCACACAATTTCAACTGATATTCAGCTGCTGTGAAGAGTTGTTTTGGTTGATAGTTCAATGTATCATAACCAGAATACCAGAACATATCGCCTTCGCCATATTCAAGCTCTTCCAAAATTTTTGTACCCCCTGTGATGGGTTTGATTTTCTTTTTATCTCTTAAACGATGAATCAAAGCGTTTTGTTGGCTCATGTTGTCAGCCAATTGTTTGGAACGATTTTCAACCGTAAAAGTGAATAAAGAATCGTATTTTAAAGTTTCAGACATGAAATTTCCTTTCAATTAAAGTTAAAAAAATGCCCCCTAAAAAGAGGGCGGTTAAAATCCTTTTTAAATAAAAAAAGGCAAAATTAAATAAAAGTTCAATATTAAAAGGCCCGAGCACCTGTGCGTTCAAAAGCACTGAAAAGGAACATTCTAGCTCCAAATCACACGGGTTTATGTACCTTGGGCTAAAGCCCTTTTTGTCCGTACACTGCACCCGTGTGATGTAGGGGCTAGTCTTTCCCTTTAGACAATGTTCCTTATCGGCACGCAACTGTTCGTCCAGCGCTTTGCGCTGTCTCACAGGCTATCGCCTGAGCGCTTTTGAACACGTACCATAAATCGAGGTTTCTGTTTAAGCCCGACCTCCGGTGCGTTAAGAGTTACAATTTAAAGAGAGAACTAGCACCACAATCGCCAAGCTCAAGTACAATATCGCTAACGCTCTTTTTTCTCCGTACTATACGCTTGACGATTATAGCACTATTTCATCCCTTTAAACTGACTCTTAACATGTACCACGGGTCAGAGGTTTCATTTTCGAGACATCACTTTAGGCAAGAGTTTTTTAATTTAACCTCGCTCTATGGTATGGGTTAAGAGCAAGCTGTAAGGCGATAGATAAAGAGGAAATTGTCAAGCGAAGTGTACAGTATCGAAGTGCAACGGAGGGGTACTCGAGTTTGGCAATTTACCTTTAGATGTCCCTTAGAGCGTCAGCTCAAAAGAAACCTCGCTCTCAGGTATGGGTTAAGAGCAAGGGATAAAGAGCAAAATAGGAGGCGCTTAGCGACTGTATAGTACAGCCAAGAAGCGCTTTAGCGCGAGGGTACTTGAAGTCGATATACGCGCCCCTAGGTTGACTTTAGGCCGTCAGCTCTTAACTCACAGGCATTCGTGCATTTTAATCATTGACAACCAATTATAAACTTTTATATACTAAAAAAAACAAAAATTGGGGGTTCAAATGAAACAAAAATTAATTTATACCGTGCAAAACTTGGTTTTTTTGGCGTTAATCGGTGCCGGCGTTGTCGATTATTCCATCGCTATTAAAGAAGGGAAATCCCCTCTTTTAAACTCAGCCCATTTGGAAACGATTAGCAAATCCCCCATTTGGTCCGGATTGATACACTGCCATATTCTTGGTGCAATTTTAATCTCAATGAACAAAGATTTAGAAAATTCAAAACCGATTTTGAATGTGGAACATGTAGATGCCTCCATTTTTTCCCACTTAAGCGCAGTAGATTCCGAAAAGCTTAATTTGGTTCACCACTTGGATAAACACCCCTTTTTGTCACGAGACGCAATTTTGAAAAAAATTGAGGCTTTGACCGATACAGAAGATGAATCTGGTGCGACGGCTGAATCTGGTGCGACGACTGACACAGGTGCGACGGCTAAGGCTGGTACTACGGCTGAGGCTGGTGCGACGGCTGTGGCTGGTGCTACGGCTGACACAGGTGCGGCGACTGAGGCAACAACCGAAGCTGATAATGGCTCAGAGGATAAAACAAGCCTTGAAGATGAACCAACTGAAGAAACGATTGTGGATTTAATCTCAAACTCAGTTGAAAACAAAGATTTAGAAGGCTTAAAAAAAAACTAAATAATCCAAAGTTTCAAACAAAAATTTATGAAGAAAATTATTCCTTCTATCTTGATTTGTTCTATTTAAGTACAGAAAAAGAAAATCATCCTTTTATTTTGGAGGCATTAAAGCTATTTTCAAGCATGTCCCTTCCTCAAGATAATGCTGATTTTGATGAGCCGATTTATCATCAATGGATTAAAAAAATTCTAGATGATTATAACAATTTCACCAGTTTTCAAATGTCCACCTCTCAGCAAGATAGTGAAACAGCACAAGAAAAGTTGACCTTTGCTCTTTTGTTGATTGAGGGGATTGATTTTGAAAAAGACCAAAAAATGAAATTTGAACTGTTGAATAATTTTGATATCTTATCTCACAACCCTCTCATTGAAAAAGCTGTTGAAAAAGGCGCTGTTTATAATTTTTCAAATAATGAGTTTTATTTTATAACAAGAGAAAACCCCATTCAAAACAAATATATAAAAGCCTTGATTAAAAATGATTTGGAAAATTTTATATCTCATGCGTTTAAAAAAGCTTTATCTTCATTTATTCAAAACAACAATCAAGAAATGATTTTGTTTTTAGCCAACACATTCAAACAAACAAAAGAACCCCTTGATTTGATTGTTAAAATAATGAATAGCCCCTCTCAAAAAGAGGCTCTAGCCCTTACCCAAAACATGGACTTAACCATCACCCAAAAGCTTGAAGAGGCTTTAAAAAATTCTAACGAAACAGATCAAAACGCTTTGGATATTGCATTTTGTTTATTTAAATATGCTGAAAAATTCAAAAAAAATCATTTAACTGATATTCTCCTTGTGCAAACAACAAAAAATCAGACATCGCTTCAAAACCAATTAATCACTGCACTTGAAAACAAGGATTTAAAAATTGCTTACATTTTGTTAGAACAAGGCGCTGATAAAAACAAAAAAATAGACTCATACAATTCAAGTCCCAGTATTTATGTAAAATATTATCCCCTTTTTCAAGAAATTGAGCGTCTTTATTACCCCAAAAAACATCAAATGAATAAACTTTTGTTAAAAGCTGTTCAAGAAAACAACACCAAATCTGTGCAAGAATTAATTCAAAAAGGGGCTGATGTGAACACTCGTTTTGAAAATTTGCGAAGTCCTTTGCATATCGCTGTTTTAAACAAAAATGTTAAACTTATTCAAACACTTATTCAAAACAATGCTGATACCAACGCTCAAGATAACAAAAAAGTAACTCCTTTGCTTTTGGCAGCTTTTGTTGGCGACGTAAAGGTTTTTGAGCCTCTTTATCAACAGTATAAAAAAATGGTGGAAGAAGAAAAAAAACGCCAACAAGAAACAGGCGTTTATGTTGTCCACGAAGTACTTGGCTGTGGCTTAAGATATTATCATTATGATAAATTCATCCCCCACCCTGATAAACTGAACCTTTATTTTGAATTAGATGCGCAAAATCCTGAGGATATATTTTACAATATGATACAAGATGAAGCAAGCTTAACCGTGGCTGTTTATTTTGGCCATCAAGAAATTGTTGACCTGCTTCTAAAAGACAATGTCAATTTGGAAAATGGTGCTGGGGAAGAAAATGAAACTGTTTTAATCATTGCAAGTCAAAAAGGCAATTACAAAATGGTTGAAAAGCTGTTGAACAAAAAGGCAAAAATCAACCATTCCATTTGTGCCAATGATAATGATGCACTAAAATATGCCATTTCAAACAATCACACGGATATTGCCAAACTTCTCATTAAAAGAGGCGCTACAATGGAAAGGAATGCCCTTTCAAGCTCCATTTCTACCCTAGCATTTGCAGTATATAACAACAACAAAGAACTTGTGGAACTGTTACTTGAAAAAGGCGCCCATCCAGAAGCTTGTACCAGCATGCATTATTCAGCATTGGCATATGGGGTGATTCAAAACAATTTAGAAATCGTAAAACTGTTGCTTTCAAAGGGAGCCACAGTTAAAAACAAGCGCATTTTGGCCTTTGCCATTCAAAACAAAAATAAAGAAATGATTAAATTGTTGGTTGAAAATGGCGCAGACATAAACGCACGCATTTCTCCATCCTTAAAGGGAGATACCGAATCTAAGCATTTGGTAAAGTTAGACTTTTTTACAGACGATGCAGAAATAAAAGCCCTGCTCTATCAATTAGGGCTTAAAAAAGACATCAGCAATTTTGAACTTTTGCAAGAAGCAATTGATAAATTTGATACAAAAGCAGTAAAAGAGCTTGTCAAAGTTATACCCGATTTAAATCAAAAAAACAGTGATGGCGATACCCCTTTGATGCTTGCATTTAGAAAATACACTTTATCCAAAGATATTGTAACCCTTCTTATTGAAAATGGGGCTGATGTAACCGTTTTGGATGCAAAAGGGAATAATCTTTTGGATGTGTGGGACTATCCATCTGATATAGACCTTTTTGAGTTGATTGTTTCTAAAAAACCAAGATTAAATCCTCAAAATGCTTCTAAATATATACAAAAAAGCATTTATATAACCTCTGACAAGTTGTTAAAATATATGGCTGAAGAAAAAATCACTCTCCCTCCAATAGATGTGGAAGAAAGCGTCTATACAAATGGTAATTACATTTCATCAGCTTGCCAAAAATCAAAAAATGTTTGCGCCTTTCTGCTTGATAATGGCTATGATATCAATACCCTTAAAAAAGATGAAAGTCATTTTATTTTAAATTTAATAAGTAATTCAATTGAAGATAAAGAAAACTTCCTTCAATTTTTGATTGACAAAGGTGTTGATTTAAAAGCAACCACAATATATTCTGGCGACGGCGTTTTGCATCAGTTAGCCTATTTGCAAGATGTGAATATTTTAAGACTGTTGGTTAAAAATGGTGCTGATGTGAATTTAAAAAACAACTCAGGTGCTACACCATTGATGGCAGCTGTTCACCAAGAGACTATTTTTGATATTAACTTAGATTATTTAAAAGAGCTGATCAGATTAGGTGCTGATAAAAAAGCAATGAATGATGAAAACAAAACAGCTTTGGATGTTTTTAAAGATAATAACTTTATTCAAAACAAATTGTACAAACAAATTTGTGATATTTTAAAGTAAGTTATATTTGGCCCGAGCGACTGTGAGTTATATAGGGCCCAACTGTCGGTGCGTTAAGAGCTGACGGCCTTTTTGGGGCCACCCTCCGGTGCGTTAAAAATCTGCTTTTAAGGGTAACCTAGGGACACTTGCGCCTCCTTCGAGTACGCCAGCCGATGTACACGTCAGTCGGCGAAGTATCGCCTATCTTACACCTTAAAATCATTTTTTAACACGTACCACGGGTCAGAGGTTTCATTTTAAGCTCAAGTACCCTCGCGCTAAAGCGCTTCTTACCTGTACTATACAGTCGCTAAGCGCCTCCTATCTTGCTCTTTATTCCTTGCTCTTAACGTATACCTGAGAGCGAGGTTTCTTTTGAGCTGACGTTCTAAGGGACATCTAAAGGTAAATTGCCAAACTCGAGTACCCCTCCGTTGCACTTCGATACCGTACACTTCGCTTGACAATTTTCTCTTTATCTGTCGCCTTACAGCTTGCTCTTAACCCATCACTTGAGAGCGAGGTTATATTTTTTTTTGAGGTATCACTTGAGAACGAGGTTTCATTTTTTAACCTCGATTTGTGGTACGCGTTAAGAGTCAGTTTTAAGAGAGGGTATAATAAGTGAATTGTTAAGCGTATAGTACGGAGAAAAAAAGCGTTAGCGATATTGTACTTGAGCTTAGCAATTTGCTTCGTTAGACACCTCTTAAAACTGTAACTCTTAACTTACTGGCAGTTGGGTTCAAACAGAAACCTCGATATGTGGTACATGTTAAGAGTCAGTTTTAAGAGAGGAAAGGTGGATAGAATCGATGCTTGACGTGTACATTGGCTGGCGTACATAAAAGCAGCGATTCTGCCACTCGTTACCTCTTAAAACTGTAACTCTTAACTCACCGGAGGTGGGGCCCCAAAAGACTCACCAGCCAAGAGGTGTCCCCCTCCTTTCAAACAGACTTTCAACTGTCGAACGACCGGCGCCATACAGATCCGTTGCGCCGGTATCTTTGACAGGTTCTGCAAAGGTAAGTGCCAAGGCGTCAGCTTTGTCTGGTGAACGGCCGAGGCGTTTTTTTAGATCCTCCTTACTTTCAAGTTGCAAACGACCCATGGGGTCATATTTTTTGTTCACAGAAGTCAAATCTTCAAACAACATGTCATCTGATGGCAGATAAACGGGCAATTCTGACGAGAGATAAGTAAGCACATGATCCCACATTTCAGCACGCTTGTTGATATATCGGTCAGGGTTCATGGCTTTTGCCCCAAAAAACACACCCTTTATCACAAAGGAATATCCCCTGTCGATTAAAATATCATACACACCAGCACCTGAAGCGCCAATGTCCATGAACAGCTTGGTGGGGTGATAATCTTCAATAAAACGTGTAGCAATGTCAGCCAAAGCGACCGTGTCTTTTTTTTGAAAAGTTTCAAAGCGTTCCACCATCCTGCCCCGTCTGAAGCAAAAGACAGACTTATCATCTCCAAAACGTGCCACATCCAAGCCCAAAATCAACGGTGATGATGTTTGAAACACCAATTGATTCATGGCTTTTTTAACAAGTGCCGGTGCAATCAACTTTGTTGATGCATCGCTCATAGGTTCACCAAGCCAAATGTGTGCATAATCATCAGGATTGTTTTTTTGTGTTTTTAAGGCCAACTTTTTCATCTCTTCCGGACAAAAAGGATTGTTCATGTAATTCACCTTTTGAACAAGGGTGTCTTCATCTAGATTGCTTGCCACAGCCACCCAAATGGGGTCATTTTCAAGCTCACGGTTCATGCTAATCCAAATTTCAGAGCCTTTTTTCCGAATGGTTGGCTCCAAAATCTCCCAACTTTTTTTGCTGATACATTGAGCCTCTTCAATCCAAGCAATATCAACCCCTTCTAACGACTTGATTTTTTGAGGATCTTGGTCTCTGAGCCCTTTGAAAACAAAAGTTGTTCCAGTCAGTTGATTTTCAATTTTTGTCTCATAGATTTTGTAATCCTTAAAACCATAAAATTGAATGCGATCTTCCAAAAGTTTTTTGACAGAGTCTTTAATGGAACTTTGAATTTCTCTTAAACAAACGATAAAAAGCTTTTCTTTTCGGCCTTTGAGCAACAAAGAGTCTGCAAAAGCGTAGCTTTTTCCCCCTGCTCTACCCCCATAAAAAAGCTTGATACGCTTTTTTTCAAAAAGCAATGGTTTGAAAATTGTGGGAATTGAAACGTTAATCATGAAAAATCCTTTCAGTTAAATTGGGGCCCAACGAGCTGGCTTAAAAAGCCCAACTAATAGTAAGTTAAAAATCTGCTTTTAAGGGCAACCTAGGGACACTTGCGCCTCCTTCGAGTACGCCAGCCAATGTACACGTCAGTCGGCGAAGTATCGCCTATCTTACACCTTAAAATCATTTTTTAACCCATCACATAAAG
>JAZSGT010000058.1:0-21655 GCA_045532865.1 Alphaproteobacteria bacterium | reverse complement strand
TTACCTGTTGAATCTTTTTCAGTTTTCTTTGTAGAAATAGTTCCTTTTGCAATATAATCCCATGCTGTTGTTGTAATTTCTGTTTTTTTATTTCCTGGTTTTGCTGAGCAGTTTGCTTTCCCTGTTTGTATTTCTTTTAATTTATCTTCTTTTGATGCTGTTTCATTAGCTGTTGCTTGGTTAGAGTGAACGTTAAAAATATTTTTGAAAACTTTGCTCATGTTTTTTGTGTCAATAATAGGACACAGTGCATTTACTTTGGTTGGAAATGTTCCAATTAACAAGAAGGTAATCAGTGTAGAAAAAAGAATTTTTTTATACATTGTCTGTCTCCTTTATTTCTTTCTTCCAATCGTTGCAACGCTTTGATCTTGCATTTCGCCTAAACTTTGTGTTTCTAAGTTTAAAAAACGAAGCATTCCCAATTCGTTTAAAATCATGCTTGAATTTTGATTCGCCATGGCGTTACCTCGTTCCATATCAACAGTTGTTTTTCGTTTCTCATTATCTGCACGTTTTGCGTCTTTGTAATCTTTATTATTAGACATCAAAGCAAATGATTTTTGAGAAAAGGCACGACCTTGTTCTAGCGTCATATGATAAATTGATTGCATGCCTTCTTGTGAGTTTGGTCTTAAAATGTCCTGTGATGCTGTATTTTTAATTTTGGGATTAACCCCTTGATTTATATCTGTCATTGAGATATCTGTTTGATCTTCTTCATAAAGCGTTTTATAGTCAATGAGAGTATTTGTTTTGACTTTGTCATGTATAGATGTGACATTTGGATCATCTTGTGCAAGAAGAGAATTTAAATAAGGTAAAGTGAGGGGAGTTGCATCTTCTGCTTCAACAAGTGTTTTGTTTTTAACTTCTTTTTCTTTTTTTGCGTTTTCTTCAGGTGTTCCTAAATTTTTATTTTCTTCATCTTGGTCTTGTTTTGTCAATTTAGAAAGTTCAGTTGATATTTTTTGTGTGACAACTTGGACTTTACCCATTATTGTTTCAGCAGGTGCCACAGTTGGACCTGCGTATACAGTGCTTGAAAGCAAAATTATAGAAAGTGTAAAGAGGATAGTTTTATTTATATTCATTATATCGACCTCCTTTTATCACTAAAACATGCCACCTAAGGCACCACCTATTCCACCCATTCCACCTGTGCCACCTGTAAAAATAGAATTAAGGATGCTGTTTGTTGCATTGTTTTGTTCTGTAACTGATAATGCTCTTTGCGCATTTGTTATTGCTGCTGCTCTAACGAGATTGTTAAAGATTTGAGCATTTGTATTTGCTGTTGATGTACTTGCTGCAACAGCTGAACCTAAATCATTTGCGTTGGATGTTTTTTCTGCTGCTGCAGAACTTGCAGAAGTGGTATCATCACCAACCGCTCTTGATGCAACAACTCGTTTGGCAAGACCATATGAATATCCATAAGTAGATAATTCAGTTGTTGCGATTTCCGTATTATGACTTGTTTGTGTTTTGTTTGTAGTGCTTGCTGTTTCTGGGTTTTCATCTCTTTTAAATTTTGAATCATAGGTTTTGGACATGGCTTCCCCTTCAGGTAATTCCCCTTTTTTCGAAGATCCTTTTTTGCCATCTTTATCTTCTGAAGAAAAAGCATTTGAAACACCATCAGAAATTTTGGTAATGCCAAGTTCTAGATATCCCATTCCGGCTGCTAGCCATGCGTCTGGACCTCCCAAAATAAGTTTTTTGATTTCTGCATTTTTTCGAGTGTCCTTTTTTTCCATACTTGTTTTGTCATCCTCTTGTACAGCTTGTTGAGTGTTTGTGCTATGCCCCCCAACGTCATTTATTTGAGCTGCAAAAACAGATGGGTAAAAACAAAAGGATAGTAGAAGAACAGATAATAATTTTTTCATTAGAACAGCCCTCCTACTGCACCACCGACTAATGATGATACACCACTTGTGTCACCACCAAGAGGTTGCTTTGCTTTGTTAATGGATTGAAATGAGGCAAGTGATTCAATTTCCAATCGTTTAATGTCTAAAGATAAAAGTGTTGTTGACATATTAATAAAAGCGAGTTCTCCTTCGGTTCTGTTTTGTAATGCTGCTGTAATATTCTCAGATGATGAAGCTTCACCTTCAATATCTTTTTTATCTTTATCATATTTTCCAGCACTATTAATAACAGTTGTTGAATCACTTAATAACTCTTTTGAAGATTTACTCATTTCGCTAACTATATTTGCTTTTGTGCGCCTAATATCGCTTGATGAGAGCGTTTGGTTTGTTTCATCAACATAAAAACAAGCACTTGCACCTGCTGGTGTATCTAAACCTTTACAGTCTAGTTTGCCGTCACCAGTTATAAATTTAACAACAGAATCAATTGCATTGCTGATTTTTTCTTTTAATTTAGAGAGTCCTTTTTTTGCTTTTCCCATCATGCTTGAAAAACCTGATCCTGCAGAACCATTTGAGGCGCTTTGAGGATTGGGTGTGCCTTGTGTTGTTAATTCAGCTCCACGAGATTTGTTTATAAGTTCTTCTTGCTCCATATTTTCTTTAGAGCCTTTGTCTTCGTGTTTTACATTGCTGTAATTTGCAGGCCACATCGCACCTTGTGCATTTGGGATGCAAAAAGATGTAAAAACAATCAGGACTGTAAGTATTCTAACTATAAACATATCCCCTCCAAAATAAAATACTCTCTTAATATAATTTTACACTATTTTAGAGATTTTGCAAAGTTTTTTTTGTAAGAATTTAAGAGATTTACGTAAAGCATTGTAACTGTCATTGGTCCTACACCTCCTGGAACAGGTGTAATAGCGCCTGCGATACCTAACATGCTTTCAAAATCAATGTCTCCTGTGATTTTTTTATTCTCAAGACGTGTAATGCCAACATCGATAAGAACAGCTCCTTTTTTTATGAAGGAATTTTGTATTAAATTAGGTTTTCCTGTTGCTGCAACAACAATATCTGCAATTTTGCAAATTTCACTCATGTTTTTTGTTTTTGAATGTGCTTGAATGACAGTACAATTCTCTGCCATCAACATTTGTGCAAGAGGTTTTCCAACTAATCTTGAGCGACCGATTATAAGTGCAGTTTTCCCCTCTAAATCTGATATAACAGATTTTATTAACTCGAGACATGCAAGTGGTGTACATGGTTTTAAATCAGTTGTTGAAATGAAAAGATTTCCGAGATTTTTAGGATGTAATCCATCAACATCCTTATTAGGATCAAGAGATTCAAGTACTCTATTTTCATTAAAGTGTGATGGAAGAGGTAGTTGAACTAAAATACCATCAATGGTATCATTCTGATTTAATTCTTGAATAAATGAAATAAGGGCATCTTCAGTCATAACTGGAGAGAGTTGAAAGACTTCTGTATCAACACCAATTTTTTCACCTATTTTTTTCTTATTCCCAACATAGATTAAACTCGCTGGATTATCCCCAACCAAAATCACTGCTAATTTTGGTTTTCTTTCGAGAGATTCTATTTCTTTTTTTAACTCTTCTTGAATTTGAAGAGACATTTTTTTTCCATCAATAATAATTGTTTCCATTTTTATTCTCCTTGAGGTGCTATTTCATCTCAATGACAGTAAATCTTTTTGCGTTTTTTAAGAGTTTTTCAGAAAGACCTTCCATTGCTTGAGCTTCTAAACGCATTTTAAGTTCACTATCGTCTGGAATGACCTTCTTATTAATTATTTGACATTTCATGAAAAATAAATCTGCATCAGGGGTTTGAATAGGGCCGATAACTTTTTTTAATTTTGCATCTTCTAAAATAGATTTTAGTTCACGAGGAAGTTGTTGAGGTGATATCATTCCTGATTTTACAGATTCTTTAATGGCGATATCTTTTGCAAAGTTGGTAAAGCTATCACATGAGTTAAGTTTATTAATTGTATCGCCAAGTGCAGATGTCTTGTTTGCTGGAAGAGCCATTTGGGCTAATTCCCAAACAGGAATGGTTTCTGTTGTAATGGCATATTTTCGATCAACAACCAAAAGAATTAAATATCCATTTGCTGTTTTAAGAGGTGTTGAAACATCTCCAGGACCCATTTGTTTTAAAACCTCAAAAATTTCTTTAGTATACTTGTTCTGTTCAATCCAGCCAACTTCACCGCCTTTCTTTGCAGATGGAGCAATGGAGTATTTTTTTGCAAGATCTTGAAAGGGAACGCCTTTATTGAGTTGTTGATAACATTCTTCAGCATCTTTTTTGTTTGAAACTAACATTTCTGCAACATAAAAACCTTCTTCTTTTAGTTCATTTCTTAACTTTGTTTTTAAATGTTCAATTTCACTTTGAGTTGGTTGATGTAAGGATCGTCTGTTTTTTTGTAATACTTGTAACCACATTAAATCGGCACGAATTTGTTCTTCCAAAATGCTTAAGGGAATGTTGTTTTTTTGAAGCATTTTTTGCATTTCACCTTTTTTCATTCCATTTTGGGTTTCTAAATGAGCAATAGCATCTTTAATCTCTTTGTCATTTACAGAAAAACCATTTCTTTTGGCCTCAGAAATCTTAACTTGGTCATCGATTAATGAATTAAGAGCTGATTGTATGTATTCTTTTTTTTTCTCTTTTGTTAAAGGCGTTGAGTTTTGAATAGAAATAAGCTTTGCTCGAGCTGTTGCATCAAAAACAGAAATTGGGTGATCATTTACTTTTGCAATAATTTGAGCTCCATTGCAGGTGCAGTGAATAAAAAGCAAACAGATAAAAATAAATAATTTCATTACATTCCCCCTAATGTTTTAAGAATAAATTTTACCATAAAGGATGTGTTCCCTTCATATTCTCTATCATAGGTAAATGATTTATCTAATTCAAATGCTATGATTGTGCAATCGTTTTCATATTGCGCTATAAGGCCGGATTCCACAGGACCTTTTTGATTTGATTTTTTTTCAAGATTGTATCTGTAGTATCCAGATAGTGACCAATTTTTTGAAAGTTGTGATGAACCAAAGAATAAAATTTCTTCTCTGTTTTTATAGTAAGAGTATTGTCCTAAATCACTTGTTTCTTTTAAACGGACGTAGTCAAATCCAACACGTAAAGGATCTTTACCAACAGACAAAGTTATTTCATTTTTAACAGGTTCAAAATCATCTTTATCTAATCTGAAACGATAGGCTAATGATACAATGTCAAAGTTTGTTTGTAGGCGACCTACATAATCTGAATATTTTGAATTCATACCGAGTGCTCGGTCAATAATTTCATCTCCTGAAAAATGGTATGATTGACCAAAAAGGAATGAGGAGGATATATTTTTTGAGCCATAAATTGAATATTCAATACCATAATTGGCACGTGTGCCTGTTTCGACTCTATCGTATCCGGTAAATCTGTTTTCAGAAAATAAATTTGTATCATCAAAGTCTAAATCAAGACTATCAATGTTTGGAATTTTATCTTTGTTTCCATTTGTTGGTGCTGATACAAGCATCACAATTGGAGAAACAACTTGTGTATAATTTTCTCCAACATTTGCAAAAGGATAGCTGATTTTTGATGAAAAAACAGGATAGAATCTACCTGTTGAATATGTATCATCTGTTCTTAAATTTGAAAAAGAATATTTTCCTGTATCAACATTATATCCGTCAACACGAACACTTGCTTTTGTGTCGATGACAAAACCTGTTGTTGATATATGTGGGAGATGAAGTCCTTGAGTAAAAGATGCTCTGTTTGATTTAAAACGTTGTCTGTTATTGTAGGCAACAGTATTAAATTGAGAAAAAGCATAAAGACCAGAATTTGTTAATGGTAAACTGGTGTAAGTGTAATTTAAAGTTGGAATAAAGATAGGAATTGCCTTTTGATCTACACTTCCGTGTTGGTTTTGGAAAGAAAGACCTTTAAAATGGAAATAATTACGCTCCCCAAATCTTTCAGCAGAAATATTTGATTCAAGATATTGGTCGGATGTGTTTACATCTGGGAGAGAATATCTTCTAAAATAAGTATCTGATGAGGTTCTGTAATATTGCCCAGAAATACGCCAGTTATCTGTTAAGTCAAATTTCATGCTTGATTTAATATGACCTTGATTTTTATCATCATTATCCCTTGTTCCACTGGCCTGTAATTTGAAATAACCATGTGAAAAAATGCCGTCATAATCAATAAAAGCGAGAGGATCATGACTTGTTGAGATGGTTGGACTGATGGTTAAATTTTGATTATCTGCAATATTGACAAAGAAGGGCAAGTTGACCCCTTGTTTCATTTCATTACTATGACCAAAACTTGGTGCTAAAAATCCAGTTTTTCTTTTAACAGTGAAATCAGGGATATTTAAATAAGGGAAATAAAAAACAGGAATGTCTTTTGCTTCTAAAAAAGAATGTGTGAAAGACATTTCTTTTTCAGGTTTGTTGTGTTTGATATTTCTAGCTGTTATTTGCCAAAGAGGTGCTTCTCCATCACAAAAAGAACAAGGCGTATATTTTGCACGTTTCATATACATAATACTGCCGTTATCTTTTTGTTTGATTCTAGCAGCTGAAATAAAAGAGCCTTCATATAAGTGCATTTCAATTGAATTTGTAATTGCTTTTTTTAAAGAAGGCGTTAAAGTGGCGTTTTTAGCATAAGTAACTGTTCCATCAGGGGTGGAAATTTTTGCAGGTGTTGGAATGATGATTTCACCAGAGGAGCGATTAAATATGAATTTTTCAGTTGAAATAGTTGTATTATTTTGATGAATGATTACATTCCCTGTTGCAACAAGGGTATTATTGTTTTTGTCATAGATGATTTCATCTGCTTGAAAATCAACAGGCTTGTCTTTTTCAACTTTTACTTGTGGATCAAATTTAACTTGAGCGAATGATACAGTTGGAATACTTAAAAATAAAGAAAGACAAATTAAAGCAATGAATTTATGTGGAAATTTTAAGATTTTGGGATTTATTTGTTTCATTGTAACAAGGTAAATGATAATAACAGGAACAAAGATATTTAAGAACATTAAAGGTGCAAACCATAGATTTTTAGCAGTTAAATTTTCAAAAGCTAAAGAAAGGGATTGAACAATAATTGTGGCAAGAACAATAAAATTAATGCGTCCCATTTGTCCTCTCCGATTATAAAAAGGTGATAAAATAGCAAACATAGCAAGTAACATGAATGATATGTTGTAAAGTGGTTTTGTTAATCGTTTTAAAGCTTCTGTTTTATACTTTCGATATGTGACAGCATTACTTATTTCTGATTTTTTAACAGAAAGCAAATAAGAAAGGGTGTGTTCTGATTCGTCTAAATCTCGAGATTTGTTTGCTTGTTTTTTATCGCTAAAAAACATGTTATATTTGTTAAATTTTAAAATTGAGAATTGTTTTGTTTTGGGGTTGTATTCTTGTCTGGTTCCTTTTTGAAAAACAAGTTGAAACCCATCTTTTTCTTGAAAGATAAAACCTTTTTCGGCAATTAAGATGGAAATATTATTTGGATTTTTTGCATCGTAAGCCATAACACCTTTGACAGAACCATCTTCTGCACGTTCTTTTATGTAAAGGGTTAATCCATTATTTAAAGTATTAAATTGTCCCTCTTGAAGTAATAAGTGAGACAAGTCGTTACGAACACGCCATTTAAGATTACTTAATTCTTCATGAGATTTGGGGATGATTTGGATTGTTAATAAATATCCAATAATAGTTAACACAATAGCTAAAATCAAAGATGGAAGCATAATTTGCTTATTTGACATACCAATGGCTTTCATCACCATGATTTCTTTATCAGCTTCCATTCTTGAAAAAATAAATAAAATAACGGCAAAAAGAGCCAATGGAGATAGAATTTGAATAAAGTTTGGTAAAACGAGTAATGTCATTTCTAAAAAGACACCAAGAGGAACGCCTTTTGTTACAATCATGTCAATCATGCGTAACGATTGAGTCAGCCAAACAAGGGCTGTCATCCCCAAAAGAATAAGCATAAAGCTTAAGATCAGCTGTTTTAAGATGTATTTTGTTAAAATCATTTAGTGTCCTTTTTGAGTACTATACGCTAAAGGATGAGATTTTTCAACAGTCTTTTTTAATCTATCTTGTAAAATATGTGTATAAATTTCTGTTGTAGTGATGTCTGCGTGTCCTAGCATCTTTTGAACAGAACGCAAATCGGCATCATGTGCAATTAAATGACTGGCAAAAGAATGTCTAAAAACGTGGGGTGAAACCAATAAAGGATTAATTCCTGCTGTAAGAGCAATTTTTTTTAATTGCTTAAAAAAGCCATCCCTTGTTAAATGACCAGCTTTTGAAAAAGAGGGAAAAAGCCATTTGGATTGTCTTCCTCTGTTGAGTGAAAATTCTCTTTTTAAAAGCCATTTATCTAGTAATTTTATGGTTTGCTGATTTAATGGAACGATTCTTTCTTTATTTCCTTTTCCAATAATGCTAACTGTTTGTGTGTCAAGAGTAACAGCACTCAGTGGTAGAGATACAAGTTCACTTACACGCATGCCTGAAGCGTAAAGCATTTCAAGCAGAAGATGAATTCTTAAATTTTGTTGTGCAGCGGTGTTAATTAATTTTTCAATTTCTTTTTCAGATAAGTATTTTGGTAAGGATTTTTCAGTTTTTGGTGTTTGCAAATATTTTGAAGGGTCATTTTTTATAATGTTTTCAGATAATAAAAAACGATAAAATTCATGAATAGCACATAGTCGTCTGTTTTGTGTTTTTGCGCTTAGATGATTTTTTGCAATGTTTAAAAGGTATTCTTGCAAATCATCTGCAGTTGCTTTGTTTATTTTAATGTTTTTTGTATCTAGATAATGAAATAAATCCATCAAGTCGCTTTTGTATGCCATAAGGGTGTTTTTTGTTGCACCTCGTTCAGCACACATCATTTCGATAAATGAATCAATTTGTTCCAAACTCATTGATAAAACATCCTTTCTTGTTGAAGGTGTTGTTTAATTTGTTTTGGAGCTGTATCGTAAATAAAATCATATAGTGTTGTTTTATCGCTAATATCTGGATTGTTTAAATCTAAAATTGCCTTGATTAAGTTTTCCCCTGTTTTTAATTTATCTTCTTCCTTTAAATAAGAGGGGGTTGAAGGAATTTTTTGTTCTTTTGGAGTATTTATTTCTTCATAAGCTTCATTAGAGAGGCGTTGATAAAATTGAGTGCATTCTTCATCAATTGTATTATGGCAAAAGTGTTTGATAAGGGAATTTAAATCACTTGGGAGGCCTGCCCCAAGAGTTTGAAGATATGGAATAAGAAGCATTCTTTGTTTTTGGTGTGTGTCAGAAGGGCTATCTTTTAGAAGTTGATACCATTCACTTGCCTTTTCTAAATTTCCTTGAAGTGTGTAAATTTGAGCTGCGTCAAAAGCCAGTGATAAATGAGCAGGTTGGGGTGATATTTTATCTAATTCATTTTCGATAATTGAAGCTACAAAAAAGATGATTTTATCTTTTTTTGAAAGAGAGATAAATTCATTTAAAAATTTTACTTTTTTTACTTCGTTTGTTTCTGTTTGAATTTTTTGAAAAAGTTGAGCTCGAATTAAATGATTTTTTTCAATTGCTAGATCGTTTAAGGGAAGAGAATATATTTTTGTAAGTTCCTCTTTTGTTAAGCCGATTTTTTCGGCAAGAAAAATTCTTCTTTCAATAGGTGTATAAGGTAATTCAGCTAAAACTTTTTTAATACCGATGTGTTGATTTTCAAAATCAAAGCTTGTTTCTTTTAGTCTAGATAATAAAAAAACATCTTCAACGGTTGCTTTTGTCTGTAAAAGAGGTGTTTCCAATTCAAGAAGAGTATTTTCAGCGCATAAGGTGAATAAGTCGGGTTCGTTTTCTAAATTTTCTTTGTAAATTTCATAAGATAAAATGGCTTTATTTTTTTCCTCTTTTTCAAGGAATAAATTGATTCTTGCTTTATCCAAAAATTTAGTGTCTGAAATCGTATCTAAAATGAGTTCTGCTTCTTGTGTTTTTCCTTGTAAAAGAAGAGTGTAAAATTTTATTTTTTGAATCTCTTCAGAAAGTTGTTTTTCCGGAATTTGGTTGATTAATAACAGCGCTTCTTCAAATGCTCCTAAGCGTACAAGTGCTTTTAATCTTTCACTCAAAAAGATTTCATTATTTTCTATTTCTTCACTTGTTTTTTTATATCCAGTTGAATCTTGAGTTAATAAAAGAATCAATGTTTTTTTTGATGCAGGAGTTAAGGGATTTTCACCGATTTGGTTAATTGAATTAAGGAGTGTGTCTTTATCACTTTCTTGCCATATATTAGATGAAAAAACATGCGTAGATCCGAGACTGTTTAAAGAAAATGAAGGTAAATCTTGAATAATAACGCCAGAATCAAATAGTTGAGCGTTCACTTGAAAGCTTGCTAAAAAAAATAAAAGAAATAAAAAAGATTTTTTATTCATTAGCGTAAAGGTTCGGTAATTTGTTTTTCGATAAGTTGAACGTTTGGAGTTGGTTCGATAAAAGCCATTGCAACAAAAAAAGTGATAATTGCAAGGATTGTTAGTTTAAGTAATAAATGACTTTTTTCTTGTTTTTTGAGCATTTTCTTATCCTTTATACTAGACAGATGAAATAATTCTTGCTATGATATACTAATACTATATATTTTAAAGAATTGTCAAGAAAAGAACATGAAACAAAAATTATTAGAACCGAAAATCATTTTGCTTGTTGGCATGATGGGGGTTGGTAAAACAAGTTTGGGTCGCATTTTATCTAGGAAGTTAGACCTGCCCTTTTTCGATAGTGATAAAGAAATTGAAAAATCAACAGGCTTTTTGATTAATGAATTGTTTTCCAAATGCGGGATGGAGGAATTTCGTCTTGGGGAAGAACGTGTTATGCAACGGCTTTTAAATGGAGAACCTTGTGTTTTGTCTTCTGGAGGAGGAGCTTTTTTGTCTGAAAAAACAAGAAATTTAGCAGCTCAAAAAGCAATTTCTATTTGGATAAAAGCTTCAAGTGATGTGATATCCAAACGAACCCAAGGAAGAACGCATAGACCATTGGTCCCTTCTGTTGATAATCAAAAAACAATTGAAAGATTAGTTGCTGAGCGTTATCCCGTTTATTCAGAAGCAGATATTATGGTTGAATCATTTAAAGAATCACCTTATCGTACTGTTAGCCGTTTGCTAAAAGAGTTGGAGAAGAGAAATATTATCGCAACTGTTGAGGATAATTCTGCACCTTTTCCAAAATATAAACGAGGCAAAAAAATAAGAAAATCTGTTAGGAAGAAAAATGTTTGAATATATTTTAATAGGTGTTTTGTTGTTGTTGTCTTTTTACTTTTCGGGAACAGAGACAGCTATGACGGCTGTTTCAATGCCCCAATTGTATGATTTGGGGAAAAAAGGCAATTGGCGTGCTCAAAAAATTATGATGCTAAAAAAAGATTCGCCAAAGTTGTTAGGTACATTGTTGTTTGGTAATAATATTGTGAATATTGCATTAACAGCACTTTCAACAGCACTAATGATAGATTTTTTTGGTGAAAAATATGGTGTTTTAATCGCAACGTTTGGTGTGAGTTTTGTTGTTTTATTGTTTTCTGAAATTTTGCCAAAAACATATGCGATGAATAATGCGCTTTCTTTTTCAATGACGAGTGTTCCTATTCTTAACTTTTTTGTTGTTTGTTTTTCGCCAGTTGTTCATGCATTTAATTTGTTATCCAAAGTATTGATTAAGTTGTTACCTTCTTCAGAACAAGTTGCTGATGCAGAAGCAGTGAAGGCAGAAATTAGGGGTACTTTGCTGATGCCAACAGAAGATAATGTTATTAATCAAGAACGTGTTATGTTGAAAAGCGTTTTAGATTTAAGTGATGTGACTGTTGAAGATATTATGGTTCACCGAAGTCATGTTGTTTCTTTAAATGCATCATTGCCTGTTTCTGAAATTTTTGAGTTTTTAAGCCGTTCTCCTTATAGTCGTATTCCTTTATGGAAGGGTGAGCCAGATAATATTATTGGTGTTTTGCATGCTAAAGCACTTTTAAAAATGATGAATGCATATTATCGTGGCAAAGCAAAAGTTTCAATTGCCGATTATTTAACAAAGCCTTGGTTTGTGTTAAATACAACCTCTCTTTTGGATCAGTTACATGCGTTTAAAAAAAGGCGTGAGCATTTTGCACTTGTTGTTGATGAATACGGGGTTATTGAAGGTCTTGTTACATTAGAAGATATTTTAGAAGAGATTGTTGGTGATATTTCTGATGAAAATGATTCGCCAGATCAATCTGTTTTGCAAGTTGTGAAAACAGATGCAGGGGGATATCGTTTGGATGGGCAAACAACTATTCGTGATATTAATCGTCATTTTAGATGGGAGTTATCTGATGAACACGCATCGACACTTGCAGGTTATATTTTATATGAAGCTGAACGTATTCCAACCGAAGGAGAAACATTTGTGATTGATGGATTTTCATTTACGATTGTTCAAAAAGAAAAAAATCGATTGGCTATGATTGATATTTTGCCACCAGCATCTTAATTTTTTGAGTATCTTGTTAAGACGATAATTTTATTTACACTTACTGTGTTTTTAATAACAGCAATAACTTTTTCAAGTTCTTCTTGATTTTGTGAGATACCCATAAGGTAAATGGTTCCATTTTCCATTGTGATTTTATAATTGACAGATGAAATTCCTTTTGTAAGGGAAAGTTCATATCTGATTTTTGCTGAAATAGCAGCATCTTCATTCACAATACTGAGGTTTGGAGGTGTTCCAAGCCGGATGTAGTTGTAAACTTGTTTAACGCCATCTATTTGCCACACGGTTTCAACAACTTCGTCAATCAGTGATGTTTGGGGAAGTGCTCCATTTAATAGAACAACTCCTTCAAAAACGGTTAATTCAATATCAAGCAAATATTTAAAATCTTTTTTTATAAGAGCATTACGAATGGCAATATTTAATTTTGTGTCTGTCCAATCATCAGACAAGTTTCTATCATCCAAAATAATAGAAGTTACTTTATGTCCAGCGTTATATATTGTTCCGATGAATTGACAACCTGACAACAAAAATGTAAGGGACAATAAAGCAATCTTCTTTTTCATAGAACTCTCCAAGCATCCTTCATGTGTTTTGGCCAAAAGCTTTTATCTTTAAAAAGAACAGCATCGTATCTGATTAAAAAGGATGTATATTTAGGATTTTGTTGTAAAAAAACAGCTGATGATTTAACAATTCTTAATTGCGCGTTGATATCAATTGCTTGAGCTGCAAGTAAATATGTTTTTCTTTTTTTGACTTCAACAAAAACAAGAGTTTTACCTTTTTGCATAATGAGGTCTATTTCGCCTGCACCAGTGCCATTATGGACGGTGAAATTTTTTTTGATTAAAGAATATCCTTTTAATCTTAGATAAAAAAGAGCTATTTTTTCAGTGAAATGTACGTTTTTAAACTTCTTTTTTTTCTGCATGTTGAATATCCAAGACTTTTTTGTATATTTCCTTTTTATGTATACCTGTTGCCTTTGCAACAAGGTCAGCTGTATCTCTGGCTGAACATGTTTTAAGTGTTTTTCTAATTAAAGTTTCGATATCCTCTGATTCTTGTTCGTCTTTAGTTGCTCTTGCAATAACAAGAACAAGTTCTCCTTTTGGATTTCCTTCTTTTGAATAATAAGAGAGTAAATCGCTTACTAGTCCTGTTTTTGTTTCTTCAAATTTTTTGGTAATTTCTCGAACGACAGACATTTCTCTGTTGCCTAATATTTCAAGAATGTCATTTAATGAGTCAATTAATCTATTTGCTGTTTCATAAAAAATTAAGGTAGCTGAAACATTTTTATGTGTTTGAAGAGTAGTTTGTCTCGCACTTTTTTTGTTGGGTAAAAAACCGGCAAATAAAAAAGCATCAGATGGTAAGCCTGAAAGTTGTAATGCTGATAAAACGGCATTTGCTCCAGGAATAGTTGTAACGGGTATATTGTTTTGCCTGCAATCACGGACCAATCTGTATCCAGGATCTGAAATCAAGGGAGTACCAGCATCACTTACCAGTGCGATGCTTAAGCCTTGTTTTAAGAATTCTAATATTTTGGGTCGAGCTGTATCGGCATTATGTTCGTGATAGGGTATGAGTTTTTTTGCTTTAATGCCTAATAAAGTGAAAAGTTGGGCGCTTGTTCTGGTGTCTTCACAAGCAATGATATCTGCATTGTTAAGAGTTTCAATTGCGCGTTTTGAAATATCTGATAAGTTACCGATGGGTGTTGAAACGAGTATAAGCATAAAAAACTCCAATATTTATAGATAATGCTTGAAAAAATATGATAAATTCAGTATATCAAATAAAAATAAATAAGAAAAGGAATAATTTGATGTTTAAAAAAATTCTCGTTGCTATTGGTTGTTTGTGTTTGGTTGGTTGTGGAGTTGAAAAATCAAAATTTGAACCAAGTGATTTTTTAAAACCTGAAATAAAAAAAACAAAAACAGCAGTTTTATTGCCGTTGTCTGGAGATTCAGCTTCTTTGGGAGATGCTTTTCGTAATGCAATTTTAATGGCTCAATTGGAACGTTCAACAGATGAAGCAACAGAGATTTCTTTTTATGATACAAAAGGAACACCAGAAGGGGCTGTTGAAAGCTATAATCAAGCTAAAAATGATGAGTCTGATGTTGTCCTTGGTCCTATTTTTTCTGCAGAGGTTTCAAAAATTTCAGCTTTAAACCCTTCTGTGCCTGTGATTTCTTTTACATCAGATACAAGTGTTCTTGATGATGATGTTTACACAATGGCTTTATTAATTGATCAACAGGTTTATCGAATTGTTAATTATGCCTGTCAAAAAGGACAACAACGATTTGCATTACTTGGCCCAAAAGATAAAACAGGTGAAATTGTTTTGAATGCATTTAATAAAGCAATTGAAACATGTCCTGCAATACAGTTATCACATATTTCTATGTATGATGTTAAAAATCCAGATTTAACAAATGCTGTTGCAAAAATTGCGCCACCATTAATTGATTTAAAAAAAGATGATTTAACAGAAGAAGAAAAAGCTCTTGCAACGAATCCAACTGCTGAAAGAATAGATTTTGATGCTTTGTTTGTTTTTGAACAAGGAGTTCGTTTACAACAGCTTATTTCTTTGTTAGGATATTATGATGTAACACCCAATTTAGTTGCGTTCTATGGATTGGCAACTTTAAGAGCTCAACATAATCGTGATTTGGTTGGAACGTATTTTGCTGATTTACCACAAGAAAAATTGCGTTTGTTTCAAAAAAATTATAAAGAAGCTTTTGGCTCTAAACCTGTAATGGTTTCGGCTTTGGGTTATGATGCTATTTCTTTGGTGAGTTATTTATCTAAAAAAGGTTTTTTAGATAAAAAATCTTTAGAAGCTTCAGAAGGATATTTTGGAATTAATGGTCGGTTTCGGTTTAATGAAACTGGTTCGAATGATAGACTTCTTGAAATGTTTCAAATTAGAGGAAAAAACTATATTATAAAAGTTGATCCGGCTAAAACGCAATTTGATTAAGATTGGTGAGATAGTAATAAAATTAGTTGATTAAGCATCAATCTGCCTTTAAATGTTGTAAAGATTTTATTGTTTTGTAATGTAATCCACTTTTTTGAAAGCGCTTGTTTTACGGCGCTTTCTTTTATATTTTTTAACGGATAACCTTCTTTAATGAGTCGAAGACCCATTAAAAGGTGTTCATCTTTTTTTTCTTCAGGTGTCAATTGAATGAATTTAGGTTCTGTTTGTAACCATTTTTGAACGGTTTTGTCATTTTCAGTTGCGATTAATCCTATTCTGCCGTGAGCTGCTGGACCAATGCCTAAATAATTTTGACCTCGCCAGTAAATTAAATTATGACGACATTCTTGTCCTTTTTTAGCATAATTTGAAATTTCATAAGCAGGAATATTATGTGATAGCATGATTTCATCAGTTAATTTATAAAGTTTATTTGCTTGAGTTTGTGAAATTTCAGGAATGTTTTTTTTGTAAAATAAAGTTCCTTCTTCTAATGTTAATTGATAGAGCGAATAGTGTTTTAATCCCAATTTAAGAGCTTGAGATAATTCTTTTTCCCAGTCTATTAATTTTTGGTGAGGTCTTGCGTAAATAAGATCAATATTAATTCTTTTAAAAACAGATTTGGCCTCTTCAATTCGTTGAAGAGCTGTTTTAACTGAATGGAGTCTTCCTAAAAATTTTAAGTCTTTTTCGTTTAGAGATTGAATCCCGATTGATATTCTGTTTAAACCAGAAGATTTGAAAGAGTTCATTTTTTGTAAATGAATGGCATCAGGATTTGCTTCTAATGAAATTTCGGTTGTTTTATCTATTTGAAAGTTTTTTGAAAGTAGATTCATAATTGAATCAAACATTTTTTCACTCATTAAAGAAGGTGTTCCTCCTCCAAAAAAAATGGATGAAATTTTGGGAGAGATGTTAAATTTTTCTTTAAAAATAGATATATCTCTTTGATATCCTTGAAAAATAATATGCTCATTGATTAAGGGGGTAGCTGTGCTTGCAAAATCACAGTAAGGACATTTGTTTAAACAATATGGCCAGTGGATGTATAGGCCTAAAGGTTGTTTTTTGCTGGGTATCATTAGAACTCTTGACATTTTATTAAAAACGGAGTAAGGTGAAATCCTGAAGTTTTATAATTTTTACATTAACAGGAAAGAAAACACAATGCAAATATTAATTTCCGGACAACAAATCAATTTGGGCGACAATTTCCGTATTTATGCAGAAGGCGCCTTAGACTCATCTGTTTCAAAATATTTTGACGAAGCTGTTAGCGCTGATGTGCGTGTAACAAGAGAAGGAAGTGAAATTAAAACCGAATTAACAGTGCATCCAAAAACAGGTGCTGTTATTCGCTCATCTGCTTCTTCAGCAGATGCTTATGCTTCATTAGATGGTGCAATTTCAAGATTGTCACGTCAATTGCGTAAATATAAAAACAAATTAACAGAGCATAAGAATATTGTTGAAATGGCAGACATGTCTGTTATCGAAGCTGTTAATGAAACAGAAGAATCTGTTGATGCGCCAGTTATTATTGCTGAAATGCAAACTCAAATTCCAGTTTGTACAGTTAGCGAAGCTGTGATGCGTATGGATTTAGAAAATTTACCAGCTTTGATGTTTAAGAATACAGCTCATGGTGGTTTGAATATGGTTTATCGCCGTGTTGATGGTAATATTGGTTGGGTAGACCCAAAACAAAAATAGGTATAAAATGAAAATTGTAGATATTCTGTCTAAAGAGAGTGTTGTTTGTAATCTTTCTTCAGATAGTAAGAAAAATTTATTAGAAAATCTAGCTGTGCTTGCTGGAAAAGGAACGGGTATTGACAGCCGTGTTATCTTAGATGCTTTGATTGAGCGTGAGCGTTTAGGAACGACGGGTGTTGGTTCTGGTGTTGCTCTTCCACATACAAGGTTGATTGGGATTGATAAAATATTCTGTGCGTTTGTCAGAACAAACCCAGTTGATTTTGAGGCAGTTGATGGTAAGCTTGTTGATTTGGTCTTTTTATTATTGGTTCCAGAAGAATCTGGGGCTGACCATTTAAAAGCTTTAGCAGGCTTGTCCCGTTTGTTGAGAGATGAAAATGTAACAGCTCAGTTACGTAAAGCAAAAACAAATGATGAGGTTTATCAAGTTATTTGTGAATATGATAAGCTGGATAACTAGTAAAAAAAATGATAAAAAAGGGTTTTCGAAAGAAAGCCCTTTTTTTATGTTTTAAATTTTCTTGACAATTTGTTTAAAAAAGATATTATGTGTGAGAACAAAAACGGTATATTTTAGAGTGAAAAAAAATGGATTTATTTGAAATAGAAGAACCTGAAAGTGAATTTCAATCAATATCACAGGTGATTGGGAAACCTGCTTTTTTGGATGAATTGAATAAAGAACAACGACAAGCTGTTGAAACAACTGAGGGGCCGGTGTTGGTTCTTTCTGGTGCTGGCACGGGAAAGACAAAGGTGTTAACGACAAGAATTGCTTATATTCTTCAGCAAAAAAAAGCACTTCCATGGCAAATTTTGGCAGTTACATTTACAAATAAAGCGTCAAGAGAGATGAAGGATCGTCTTGAAAAAATGATTGGAGGCGATGCTTTTTCGGTTTGGCTTGGAACCTTTCACTCAATTGGTATTAGAATTTTAAGAAAGCATGGATCGTTGTTGGGTTTGGAATCTAATTTTGTTGTGTTAGATTCAGATGATCAAGAACGTTTATTAAAACAAATGATGCAAGAGGCTGGTGTTGATATTAAAAAGTATACTCCAGCTGGTTTGCTGGATGTTATTCAACGTTGGAAAGATAAAGGATTGTTGCCTCATCAGGTAACTTCGGCGCAAAATACAGGTTTTTGTGAAGGTCGGGCCTTGTGGTTTTATGAAAGATATCAGGAACGGTTGCGTGCATTAAATGCTGTTGACTTTGGTGATTTGCTGCTCATGCCTTTAGCTTTGTTTCAATCTCATCCGGATGTTTTAGCACAATATCAGAAGCAGTTTCATTATATATTGGTTGATGAGTATCAAGATACGAACATTGCGCAATATTTATTATTAAGATTATTGGCGAAGGGATATGGAAATATCTGTTGTGTGGGTGATGATGATCAATCAATTTATTCTTGGCGTGGAGCTGAGGTTGAAAATATTCTTTCATTTCAAAAAGTGTTTCCAGAAGCTCTCATTATTAGATTGGAGCGAAACTATCGGTCAACGGCTCATATTTTGGGTGCAGCTTCTCATTTGATATCTTTCAATCAAGGTAGATTAGGTAAAACGCTCAAAACGGCTGATGAATTGAAATCAAATGGAGATAAGGTAAAAGTCTCACGTTATTTTTCCGGTTCGCAAGAGGCTGAAAAAATTGTTGCACAAATTATGCAAGAAAACAAACGTGGAATGAGTTTGAGTGATATGGCGATTTTAGTTCGTGCAACCTTTCAAACGCGTCAATTTGAAGAAGTTTTAATGCGTTCTGGTGTTCCGTATAAGATTATTGGTGGGTTTAAGTTTTATGAACGAGAAGAAATTAAAGATGCTGTGGCATATTTAAGGTTGGTTTTGAATCCAAATGATGATTTGGCTTTTTTAAGAATTGTAAATAAACCAAGACGAGGTGTGGGTCCTCAAGCATTAGATGTGATTACAAAAACAGCGAGAGAAAAAAAGATTAGTATGTATGATGCGGTAGCTTGGGCGCCGTTGAAACCGTTGCTTCGTAAAACGTTAGATGGTTTTATTTTATTGCTTAAACAGGCAAAAGAAAAAGCAATGTCAGCTTTTCCTGCTGAAGTTGCGCGGTTTATATTAAATGAATCTGGGTATATTCAGATGTGGAAGCAAGATAAATCTGTTGAGGCTGCTGGTCGTGTTGAAAACTTGATGGAGCTTTACACAGTTTTGGATGATTTCAAGAGTATTGAAGAATTTATTGAATATGCAACCCTTGTGACGGATGTGGATGAGCAAGTTGCACAAGATCAGCTTGTTGTGATGACGTTGCATGCTTCTAAAGGATTGGAATTTAAACATGTGTATCTGCCTGGTTGGGAAGAGGGATTATTTCCTCATCAAAAAGCATTAGATGAATCTGGTGAAAATGGTTTAGAGGAAGAACGTCGTTTGGCATATGTTGGGTTGACGCGTGCAAGAGAAAAAGCTTTTATTTCTCACGCGGATAATCGTCGTATGTATGGCCAAACACAAAATGCATTGCCTTCACGTTTTATTGAAGAGTTGCCAGAAGACCACGTTCAATTTCCATCATCCATTAATAAAGCGTATTCAATGGACATGATAGAGCCAGCTTGGTCAAAATCGTTTTCTTTTCATAAAGATGATGATTTTTCATATCAAAAGGAAGAAAAAGAAAGTTTTTATTTTGGAAATAAAAGTCGTTGGAATAGGGAGGGGTTGAATAAACAAGATGATGAATTTTATTCAATGGATGTAACTTCATTTTCAAAACCTCAAAAAACAAAACGAATTGGAAAACGTGTTCATCATGAATTATTTGGTGATGGAACTGTTGTAAAAGATATGGGTGATGCTTTGGCTGTTAGTTTTGATAGGGTGGGTATTAAAAAGGTAAAATCTGCCTTTTTAGAAGAGCTTTTTTCTTAAAAATTAATTAATTAATCAAAAATGAAAGATTATTGGTTGACAAGAATCAAAAAAGGGTGTTAAAATTAAAGTAAGGGCCTTATACGAAAGTTTAAGGTGTGTTGTCGCAAAAATAGGTTGGAGGTTTCATGTATAAATCATTGTTGCTGCTGGGAGTAGCTATATGTTCTTTGCAAGGGGCGATCGCGTTTGCAGGTTCAAGAAGAGTTGTTTGTGATGAACAGTATGATTGTTATGTTGTGACGTATGCGGAAACGTATGGGGAAGCGTCAGTATCAACAAATGTGTCGGGTTTGGCGACAGGAACAGTGCTTAATCAAACAACAACAACTGGCTCAACCTCAACAACGACAACAAGTTTAACCACAACACCTAAAAATGCGTCAACAACCGTTCAGCATGGAACGTCAACCGTTAGTGGTTTAAATGAATCAACAACAACTGGCTCAACCTCAACAACGACAACAGGTTTAACCACAACACTTAAAAATGCGTCAACAACCGTTCAGCTTGGAACGTCAACCGTTAGTGGTTTAAATGAAACAACAACAGCAACTGGCTCAACCTCAACAATGATAGCAGGTTTGACCACAACACCTAAAAATGTGTCAACCCTAACAACATTTGATAGTCCAACAGTAACAGCAACGCCGTTGACAACTGCTACAACATATGAAAGTCCAACGGTAACACCAACACCATTGACAACTGCGACGACATTCGAAAGCTCAACAGTTACTCCAACACCGTTGACAACTGCGACAACATATGAAAGTCCAACGGTAACACCAACGCCGTTGACAACTGCTACGACAACATTTGAAAGCCCAACGGTAACACCAACGCCATTGACAACTGCGACAACATATGAAAGTCCAACGGTAACACCAACGCCATTGACGACTGCTACAACATTTGAAAGCCCAACGGTAACACCAACGCCATTGACGACTGCTACAACATTTGAAAGTTCAACAGTAACACCAACGCCATTGACGACTGCTACAACATTTGAAAGTTCAACAGTAACACCAACGCCGTTGACAACTGCGACAACATTTGAAAGTCCAACGGTTACTCCAACACCGTTGACAACAACAGCAACGCCGTTGATTGAAAGTCCAACGGTTACTCCAACAGCATTGACAACAACTGCAACGCCGTTGATTGAAAGTCCAACGGCTACTCCAACACCGTTGACGACAACTGCGACAACATTTGATAGTCCAACAGTAACAGCAACACCGTTGACAACAACTGCTACGACATTTGATAGTCCAACGGTTACTCCAACGCTGTTGACAACAACTGCTACGACATATGAAAGTTCAACAGTAACAGCAACGCCGTTGATTGAAAGTCCAACGGTTACTCCAACAGCATTGACAACAACTGCAACGCCGTTGATTGAAAGTCCAACGGCTACTCCAACACCGTTGACGACAACTGCGACAA
>JAZSGT010000016.1:0-21285 GCA_045532865.1 Alphaproteobacteria bacterium | reverse complement strand
TTGGATTTTATTTTTTATTTTATAATAAGTTGGTACATTTAAAATGTGATTGAAAAGTTTTTCTTTTTTTTCAGGAGGATAAATAGATATAAAACTCATTGCTTTTCGAATTAATCCTATGAATTTATGAGCCTTTTTTTTGCTTTTTAAAACTTTTGAAAAAGGAGTAGAGAGTTTTTCTTCTTTATCAATTTTATTTTTAAGATTTTGTGAGCTTAATGTGCCAGTCAAGGTGTCAAATAACTTTTTTGATACATAGGGAAGAGGCCACCAACTGCAACATTTTGTTTCTTTTCGAATAAAAGAAACAATGTTCTCTCGATCTTCTTTAGGCATCACCCAAAGAAGTTTTTTAAACGCATGAATTGTTTTTTCAACTTCTTTAGGTGAGGCATATTTTTCACTATGTTTATCCATCTATAAGCGTAGATCCCTTATTTTTTCAATTAAAGAGTTTGTAGATGAGTCATGTGATAATTTTGTGTTTTTATCTAACAATTCTGGTAAAATGGCTTTAGCCAATTGTTTGCCAAGTTCAACGCCAAATTGGTCAAAGCTGTTGATACGCCAGATAATCCCTTGTACAAAAACTTTATGTTCATAAAGAGCAATTAAAGATCCAAAGGCTTTTGGGGTCATTTTATCAAACAAAATGGTGTTGCTTGGACGATTACCTTCAAAAGTTTTGAATGGAATCAATTCTTCACGAACTCCTTCAGCTCGTAATTCATCAGGAGTTTTCCCCTTCATTAATGCTTCAGATTGTGCAACAACGTTTGCCAGAAGCATGTCATGATGAAGACCTGTTTCATTTAATGAGTGTATTGGAGCAATAAAATCAGCTGGAATCATATGCGTTCCTTGATGGATGAGTTGGTAAAAAGAGTGTTGTCCATTTGTACCAGCTGTGCCAAACAAAATAGGTCCTGTTGAGTAATCAACATTTTTGCCATTCTTTTTAACGCTTTTACCATTACTTTCCATATCTAATTGTTGCAAATAAAGAGGCAGTTTTGATAAATATTGATCATATGGTAAAACAGCATAGCTTTCAGCCTTGAGATAGGTTGTGTTCCAAAGACCAATCAAAGCCAAGATAACAGGCATATTTTGTTCAAAAGGTGTATTTTTGAAATGCATATCCATTTCATGTGCCCCTTGAAGCATTGAAATAAAGCCGTCATAACCAATTGCAAGCATAAGTGAAAGGCCGATAGCTGACCATAAAGAATATCTGCCACCAACAAAATCCCAAAATACGAACATATTTTCAGGATCAATGCCAAATTCTTTAACAGCTTCTGTGTTGGTTGAAACAGCGACAAAATGCTTTTGTGTGGCTGTTTCGCCTAAATGATCGCAAAGCCAGTTTCTCGCTGTTTGTGCATTTGCCATTGTTTCTTGAGTGGTAAATGTTTTTGAAGAAATGATGAATAACGTTGTTTCTGGATTACATTTATTGAGTGTTTCGGTAATGTCCGTTCCATCAACGTTTGACACAAAGTGAAATGTTAAATTCTTTGTTTTATAATGATAAAGAGCGTCATGCGCCATTTGTGGACCTAAATCAGAACCCCCAATTCCAATGTTGACAACATCTGTTATGGGTTTACCTGTTGCACCAAGCCAGGATCCAGATCGTACTTTATCAGAAAAAAGATGCATTTTTTCCAAAACGGCATTAATTTCGGGCATAACATTTTTGCCATCTACATAAATTGGTGTGTTTGAACGATTGCGTAATGCTGTATGAAGAACGGCTCTATTTTCTGTTGTATTGATTTTTTTGCCTTCAAACATGGCGTCAATTTCATCTTTTAAATTGCTGAAATTGGCAAGTTCAAAGAGTAAGTTCATTGTTTCTTCAGTAATTTTGTTTTTTGAATAGTCTAAGACAAAATCATTGAATAGAACGTGAAATTTATTAAATCTATTTTTATCTTCAGCAAACAATGTGCGCAGATGCAATTTGTTAATTGTTTCTGTGTGATTTAGTAATTTATTGTAGATAGTCATATATTACTCCTCAATAGCTGTTTGGATAGGTGTTTGTTGAGTATTGGTTGTTTTAGGTAATACAAAAAATTCTGGAGGCATAACAATGGATTGCCCATTAACAACTTGTGTTGGGGCAAGAGGTGGTTTTTTTGGGGCGCAAGCAGGTAAAAGGGCGCATAAACAAATTAAAATGATTTTTTTCATTTCTTATCCTCTTCTTTTGTTAAAAATATTCTTATAAAAATAATAAAAGCACCAAGACAAATAAATGAATCGGCGCCATTAAAAGCAGGCCAATGGTGTGTTTTATAATAAACATCTAAAAAATCAATAACATAACCGAGTCTAATTCTGTCAATAATGTTCCCAATTGCCCCTCCTAAAATATATGCAAGCCCCATTTTGATCGCAAAATCGGTTTCTTTTATCATCCAAAAAAAGACAATGATACAAATGAAAAGACCCATAAGACTTAAGTAAAGAGGGGTTAAAGGATTTTCGCTAGAAAACAAGGAAAAACTAACACCTTTATTATATGTTAAAAACAAATTGAAAAAAGGACAAATCTGAACGGGTGTGTGAAGTGTTAAATTTTCAACAGCCAGTAACTTTGTCATTTGATCAATAATCAATGCAGAAATTGAAATGATACATAAGATTGTAAAGTTTTTTAAAGAGAGCTTTTTTGATGTTTCCATTTAACTTCCTTTCTTTGAATCATTCACTTATAATACAAGATTTTTAAAAAGTCATCTTTTTTTTTATTTCATTTTTAATTTTCTGTGTTATAATAAGTTTATGACAATGGAAATGAAAAGACCTGAAAGAAAATTTCAAGATGTAAAGGTAAGCGAAGAAGATATTGTTTTATTTACACTTGGAATTGATAAAAACGAGTTTATTTTGCCATCAAAGCGAGATAGCTATTTGACAGATTTGCGTGCTGTTTCTTTGCTTGAAGATATTAAAGCAGGCAAAGATGTTTCAAACAAGGATTTTACCGGTATTAATTTAAAAGGTGCAGATCTTTCGGGTGCTAATTTAAAAGGGTGTAATTTTTCTAAGTCTTGTTTTTATCAAACAAAAGCTAAAGATTGTAATTTTGAAGGTGCTAAATTTGATGATGCATTTGTTGAGGAATGCGATTTTGCCAAGTCTTGTTTTAAAGACGTTTCATTTAAACGTACCTTTATGAGAAACAACAATTTAAAGGATGCTGTTTTAGACGAAGATGCAGAAAAATATATTACAGATTTTGATAAGTTTTTAGAACTTGTTGAGAGTGGAAAAATTGATTTAAGATCATTGACTAAAAAGGATCTTCTTTCTGTTGATATTAGAAGACTTGATTTAACAAAAGTGGATTTAAAAGGGATTGACCTTTCCCAGTTTGCGTTAGATGGAATTAATCTTGCTGGAACGTATATTGATCCAAAACAGCTGTTAAGTTTGGGAGGATTGCAAAAATATTATTTTGATTTAAGAAAAACAAAAGAAAAAAAGAAAAAACAAATGGAAGAAGCTGTTTTAAAAGAATATGAAGAAAAACTTTTAAATTACGCTCAAAAAGCACAACAACTTGAAGAAGAGATTGTTCTTAAAAATATAAAAAAGCCAGCTAAAAAAGAAGTTTCACCAAACAGTTATCGTGCATGGCCTGCAGCTTTAAATGAAAAAGAAAACAATGAGATAGAAGATGAAGTTAAAGTGAAACATAAAGGCAAAATGGAGGTGGATGATACCCCTTCTTTTATTAAAAAAAGCACGTTTGATGGGGGTGAAAATTCATCTTATATATCAAATGATAGCACTTTTATAGGCGAAGAAACTTCAGTTAAAAGAGTGGCTACAAAAGCAAGAAAAGTGGAAAAAGTTAAATTTAAAACAAAGGGGTAAAATGGGACACGGTCTTGATTTTTTAAAACCAAAAAAATTCGCAATGAACTGCATTAAGTGGTGGTTTTGGCGTGCCCTTGTGGGGATTATGATTTTTTGGGTTTTATTGCTCTTTTTTGTTCCATTTGCAACTGTCATATGGAAAGGGTTTTCTTTTGAAGCATGGAAAGAACTTTGGGATTATGTAATTCAAACGCTTGAGGGAGATTTACTTCAACCATTTCGAGGATATAATAAATGGTTGGGGATTTATTTTTTCAGTGAACCAAGACATACCACGTGGCAAAGTTATTTTACCTGGCGCATTTTGTTAGTTCCTACTTTTATATTTTTGTATTATGAATTTATGATTTGTTATATTAATCCATTTTTCTTGGCACCACAATCTTTTGGGGATGGAAGAGAAGCAATAGCTGAAGATATTGAAAAATTTGGGTTATTTAAAGGGAATCATCTTTTGTTAGGCCTTTTTGAGGGAAAAAAAATTAAGTTGCCTGATACACGTTCTGTTTTTTGTATTGGCTGTCCGACTTCTGGTAAAACAACAGGTGTTATTATCCCTGCAATTTTAGAAGAAAAAGAATCAAGCGTTATCGTACATGATCCAAAAGGAGAAATTGCCAAGCTAACCAGTGGTTATCGAGCTACATTAGGTCCTGTTTTTATGCTCAATTGGATGGGTAAAGATGATTTGGAAAAGAATGTTCGTTGGCCATCTTGGAACCCAATTGGTGAGGGAAACTTGCCTTCACTTCAAAATGGACGTGAAGGATACATTGATGGATTAGTTTCATACCTTATTCCAGATGGGCCAACAGGAACAGACCCTTATTGGGTTAAAACAGGCCGTGGGTGTTTAACAGGTTTAACAGGGTATTTGTGTGGGAAAGTTGACCAAGCAAAAGCAAACGATTATTTTTTGTATCGGCTTAAAAATAATCAATTAGATGATGAAGATTACGAAGTTTTATTAACTTATTATGAATCGATGCGAGATTTTCCTGAAGTTTTGGCAGCTCGTGAAAATACGATTAATCGAACACTCACAGTTGAAAATTATTTGCCTATTGGAACATGGGATTTAATTCCTGCAACTTGGAGAGGATTTGATGCTTGTTTTGCAATGTTGTTGGATATTATTAATAGTGCTCAAATTCAAGCTAATCATGAAATTTCAATGAGGCAAAAACAACAAGATATGTCTGTTCTTGATATGGATGCTTGGCAGATGATTTTTGAAAAAATTGTTTTGGAAACAGCCTATTATGGTTATGGACGCCGAACTCTTTTGGAATTAAATCAAGTTTTAACATTGCCAGATAAACAACGTGGCTCTGTTATGTCAATGGCATTATCTGGAGTGAATATATTTAAAAATGCTGCTGTCAGACATCATACATCAATGAATGATTTAAAATATGAACAGTTGCGAGGCATTAAAAATGAAGCAACAGGTAAATATGAACCTGTTACGGTGTATATGTCAGTTCCATTTTCAGATTTAAGTGCCTGTGTTTTATTAAGTAGTTTGTTCATCAATATGGCAACACAATATTTGATGGAATGCGGACCAAATGAAGGAGGGGCAGGGCCATGTCCTGCGAGCTTTATTTTGGATGAATTCCATCATATGCCTTCACTTTCAAGTATTACAGATGGGATTGTTTTTGGGCGTTCTAAGCAAAATAAATTTTTAGTTTGTGTTCAAGATTGGCATCAAATAACGGTTAAATATGATCAAGAAACAGCTGATGTGATTATGAGTTCTGTTGCTGTTAAAATTATTAAGCGTCAAAATAATCCTGCAACACGTCAACCTCTTTTAAAAGGGATTGAAACGTTGACAAAGGTTGTTCATTCTTATAGTGGAAAGAGAAGCTTTTTCGATTGGTCAGGGTCTTTAATTCCAACGGCAAAATCTAAAATGGGTTTTAACTTATTTTATGAGTATAGTCATAAAATTAAAAAACAAGCTGATAGTGTGATTGGGGGATCTGGTATTTTATCCATGGCGCCTAATAAGCAATTAGTCCTTTATTCAGGTCATTTAACTCGACCCATTCGAGCTGAATCACCCCTTTGCTTTAAACATCCAGAGTATAAAACTCTTACCAGTATGAAACCGGCTCCTAAAATGCCAGATAATATTGTCAGAAAATCAGATGATATGGCTATGATCGGACAAATCCAATTTAAACCTATCATTTCTGATGAAGGATAATTGGTCGTAAAATGAATTTCTGGTTTTAAAGAAATTGTTAATAGTTTAATTTAATGTTGTCCCAATCATCATGGTCAAATCCATGAACAACTTTTATTGTTAAATTTTGTGGTTTAACAAATTTTGTAGTTGCCCGTTCAATCATAGTTCTTGTAACAACATTGTCTTCGGATCCAACATAGTGAACTTGAGGAATTGTTGACATAAATGAATAATTGTTTTGAACTCCTTGTGCATTTTTAAAAGGGGGAAGTTTATTTTGTTTTGCATATGAATTAATATCTAAAACCCCTGCAATAGTTACAATTTTTTTGGTGCCACCAATACGTTGTGCAATGTTAAATGCAATGGGTGCAGCATCCTCATAAGCAATCAGCTCAATATCCTTTGCTTGGTGTTTTTTGATGAAATATTTTGTGAGTTCTTGCATTTCTTTGAGGATTTCTGGGTGATATCTTTCTTCCTCCCAAATGCTTTTATTTTGACAAATTGGATTATCAATATATTGACATGGACGAGTTAACACAACGATATTATCAAAATCATCTTCTTTTGCAAGGGATAAAGATATAGCTTTTTGAGGATTTGGAGTGCCATTTCCTTCAATATAAAAACGAAGTGTTTGTTTAGGTTTAATGGAATCTTTTTCCCATACAACAAAATTCATTTGTTCAGCTTCAACGACGTTTTTTGTAAAACCTTCGGGTGTCTTTGGTATTTCAGAACAAGCTGTTAATAGAAATGTTGTGATAAGTAATGAACATATTTTGGATTTATTTTTCATTTTCAAAAAGCTCCATAAGTGTTAAATTTTCAGTCCAAAGTAAATAGGTATGAATTACCTTATCAGGAAAAATTCTTTTCAGCAAGTCTTTATATGTTTTCATTTGCTTTTGGTAATTAAGAGGGACATCTTTTTCTGATTTTGGGACATATTGATTTGATTTAAAATCAATAAGGTAAATATCATTTTCATAAATAGCAAGCCGATCAATTTGGCCTGAAATAACTTGATTATTTAAAACGCCGACAATTGGAACCTCTGCTTGAGAATTTTTTGAAAAAAGGTGTTTAAATTCTTCTTTTTCAAAGATATCAAATAAATTTTCAGGAATTTCAATATCCTCAGGTTTGAGTTTTATGGCAACGTCTTTTCGTTTGTTGGGTTCAATATCTGGCAAATATTGAAGCATTTGGTGAATAAATGTGCCTCTTTTTAAAGCGTATGCTCTGTCTTGTCCTAGTGCTGAGTGAGATTCTGGTGTTTCATCATCTAATTTTGATGGCATGAGCGGTTTTGAAAGAGGGCCTTCTGTTAAAGCGTCTTTAAAAACGAAATTTGGTAAAACAATCTCTTTTTTTTGTTCTATTTGTGTGTTTTCTTTTTTGACTTCTTTTAATTGAGGAGATGTTATACGAATAATTCCGTCCTTATCTGGGGTTAATTCTTGAGGAAGTGAGTCCAAAATCAAATCGTACCAATTTGATTTATTTGGATTCTTTGTTTTTCTGTTATCCCATCCAGTGATATAAAGCCTATCTTTTGCTCTTGTTAATGCAACATAGAGAAGACGATTATATTCTTTAAATTGTAAATCGTCTAATGTCTCATAAAGATCATCAATTTCAGGTGTTTTTAGTTGCGAGCTTGCAATCCAAAGTGGTAGATTGTCTTTAGTCCATAAAAAAGTATCTTTTGTTTTTGGAACACTTCTGGTATCTGGTAAAAATACAATGTTTCCTTGTAATCCTTTTGAGGCGTGAACAGTCATAATTCTGACAGCATTAATGCCAGATTGATCTAAATCGCGTTTAATTTCAACTTTTCGATTGTTAATCCATTTTAAAAAGTTTTGTAAAGAGGGGATTTCAGTTGTTTCAAAATTTAATGTTAAAGATAAAAATTCATCTAAAGCCTCGTTTACTTCTTCACCTAATCTTGATGTAAAATCTTTTCGTCCATTTAGTGGTCCAAGTAAATACGAAAAAAATTCAAAAACAGGCATTTTATCAGCTTGGTTTAAAATGAGATTGAGTTTTTGACTTGTTTCAGGACGTTGTTTTTGAATAACTGTGAAAAGAGAACTATTCCCTCTGTTATGGGTCAAATCAAAAAGTTCATTTTCAGAGAATTTGAAAAGAGGGCTTTTTAATAGGCAAGCAAGGTTTAAGTCATCTTCTGGTAAAAGAACAAATCTTGCCACACTGATCAGATCTTGAACAGCTATATGTTCTGTTAAAATAATTCTGTCAACTCCTGCGACCGGAACATTTTTTTCTTTAAGTGCTCGAACAATTTCAGATACTATTTTGTTTCTTTTTCTAACCAAAATCATAATATCACCAGGTTCAATGGGTCTTCCTTTTGATTCTAAAATCTCATTTCCAATCATTTGTTTGATTTTGGTGGCAATTTTTTGTGCAAGTAATGTAACAGCTGATGGGGTTTTGTTTGGCTCTGGAAAACTCCAGTTTAAAATATTTTCTTTTTCAGGTGGTTGTTCTAATGGCCAGATTTCAACCAACCCAGCATCATTTGCCCGAAAAGGAATATGAATAGCTTCCTCTCCTTTATTTAACAGTCCCGTTCTTGCTTTTGGATTGCTGAGCAACATATTAACAAGTTTTAAAACAGCATCTGTTGAACGAAAAGACATGTTTAAAGGCACTGTCTCGAATTTTTTTTCTGAAGTGAGAACCTTGTTTTTGAAAAAGGTGTGCATTCTTTCAAATTCATCAGGATCAGCTCCTTGGAAGCTATAAATTGATTGTTTTTTATCTCCAACAGCAAAGATAGTTCTTACATGTTGCGTTTCTCTACCAAGACCAGAAAAGAATTCTTCAGCAATTAATCTGATAATTTCCCATTGTTCAGGGTTGGTATCTTGTGCTTCATCAATTAAAATATGATCGATACCACCATCTAATTTAAATAAAACCCAATCAGACATACCAGATTTTTTGAGTAGATTTTTTGTAATTGAAACCAAATCGCTGTAATCTAAAAAGGATTCTTCTCTTTTATGAGATTTGTACTTTTTTAAGATATGTTGAATAAGTCCTGTTAACGCAATTGTAACTTCAATGAGTTGAAAGGATTTGAGCTTATTAACAGTATCATACATTAAAAAAGCTTTTGGATCTTTTTCTTGAGTTTTTTTGACGGTGTCTTTTTGTGTTAAATAAAAAGATTTTAATTGATTAAATTCCTCTAAATTAAAATGTTCAGAAATGATATCAGCTTTTGAGTTATATTTTTGAATTTTAAAGTATTTTTTTAAATTTGTTTTAAGGGTGTTCACATCTTTATATGTTGATAACCTCTCTTGCAACGTTGATTGGTTTTGCAATATCATATCAAAAATACTTTTGATGGACTTATCATAGAGATAGTCACTTAAAAGGGCTGTTTGTTGTTTTGAATTTTGATCTAAAAATGTTTCATTCACAGCTTGTTGCATCAGCGCATGTGATTTGACTTCATCAATTACTTCAAATTGTGGTGAAATACGTGCTTCTATTGGAAATCTTTTTAAAATAGATTGGCAGAAACTATGTATAGTCATAATTTTTAAGCCACCTGGTGTTTCAAGAACCTTAACAAAAAGAGATCTTGCAATTTTAACCATTTCATCTGATGGGTAAAAACCTCTTAACTCTTTTAAAAGAGTAGTTAATTCTTCATCACTTTGAATTGCCCATAATTTTAAAGTAGAGGTAATACGATTGGACATTTCTGCTGCTGCAGCTTTTGTAAATGTTAAGCAAAGTAACTTTTCAGGAGGTGTTCCCGTGAGTAATAAGTTTAGAACCCGATCCGTCAAAACTTTTGTTTTTCCTGAGCCAGCAGAGGCTGAAACCCAAACTGAATTAAGGGGATGAGCAGCTGTTTGTTGTTTTTGTGTAATCTCAGCAAGTAATGTCATATTATTCTTCCTCATCTGAATCATCTGCTGTTAACCATTCTTTTTCACGGCTAAGGAGTGCATAATCATTAAATTTAATTTTATCTGGGCGTGGAGAGGCTGTATAAGGTGTTTTTTCATCCCTAAATTTGTTTAAGATAGATTTTAGACCAATATAAGCTTCATCAACCAGTTCTGAAACATCTTTTTTGGCTGTTTTAGAAGGGATTGGAATGATTTCTCCACCCTCATTTTTCCCATTTAGTCGCCAATAGGAAATTTTTATATCATTTTTAGGCAGGATTTCTTCAAATCCATTTTCCCTTAAAAGAACAGCTTCAAGGGTCATTTGGGGTGAAAGACCGGTTAAGATTTCTCCTGTTGATGGAGGTGTTCCTGTTTTATAATCGATAATTTCTAAGGTGTTTGTTTTAAGTTTGTCAATTCTGTCTGCTTTACCAGTTAGTGTGAATATAGACTTGTCTTCCAGTTCAATTTTCAAAGATCCCTTTTTTTCTAAAAATATTTTATCCGTTAATATTTCTCGCTCTGTTTGATTTTTTATAATAAAGTTTGCAATTTTTGTTATCTTTTCATCATAAAAAGCAAGGGTTGCTTCAGGAAAGTTATATTCTTTTAATGTTTGAACTATTTTTTCTTTTAGAAAATATGGGTCTTTATGAAAAGGTGTTTCATTTAAAAAGTTTTCTAATGTGTTATGTAATCCAAGACCATAAATAATGTTTTCTTGAATATCTCCAATATCTTTTAAGGGAAAAAGTTTTAAAATATATTTGGCATAAACGGCATAAGGATTTTTCATTAACAATTCAATATTTGTTACAGAAAGTTCAGTTGGGCGTACAGCAACAGGTGGTGTTGGTGCAGGTCGTGAAATTTGTTCTTGAATATCTGTCTTGTCTAAAAGTCGTGCATAATGTGGTTGCAAAATTTCCCATTTTATTTGACTTGCGTTTAATACAGCATCAATTCTGGAAAGAAAACGGGATGGAATGGTTTGGGAACCATCAGATTTAACAGATCTTGTTAAATAAACTTCTGGACTTGAAAAACAGTGTGCAAAATCCATGCTTTGAGAGGCTATTTTACTTTCAATAGCTGGTAGTTTTAATGCTTTTCGCATCTGTCTTGAAAGCCAAGGTCCTGTATCTGAAAGCATAGGGAATGATCCTTCATTTAACCCAGCGATAATACACACATCTGGATGAGCTAGTCTTGCTTCAATTGGACCTAAAATATCTAATCTATTATGCATACCATATCTTGATCGAACACTTAATCCTGATAAAAAAAGCATCATCATGTTAAAGTAATCGGTTGGTTGTATTTCTCCTAACTTATGGGCATGCTCTTTAATTTTGACAAATAATTTATAGGCTTCTTGTCCTGCTTCATTTCCCCAAAGCCGTTCTTGTCCGGATCTATCTGGACTGGTTGCAAGTTCTTCAGCTACTTTTAAATGTGCCTCTAAGATATCAATAAAAGGGGCAGGGGTATTTTCTTTGAGGAAAGATAAAAATACATCTAAATTGGTATTTAATTCAATGTCTAATGGATTTTGTTTTTCTCTTGCTTCTTTTTCTTTTACTTTAACCAACTTTCTTAAATCAGTTGGCATCATTTGATCGGCACTCAATGGGTGTTTTAACAAAGATAACAAATTTGATTGATTGTTTGGATATTCTTTTCCCAACAAGGCAATAAGGGATAAATAAACACCCACCGGCGTGTGATGAAGTGGTGTTCCAGCTGAATCGTCTAATTCCACACCCCAGCGTTTCATTTCTAAAATTACACGACGTGCAAGCATTCTATCATTTGTAACAAGGGCTGCTGTTTTTTCAGGAGTTTCAAGTGTTTCTCTTAAAATTAAGGCAATGGTTAACGCTTCTTCATTAATACTTTCACAATCAATACGAGTTACATTTTTTAAAACTGTTGGTGAGAGGTTTAAATAACGCCATTCTTCAGCTTGTTCGGCTGGTCTTAGAGATTCAATGATTAATTCTTCACGTGGATGTAAATTATCAGATAAGTTTTGTACCATAGGTGGATACATTTTAAGTGTTTTTAAAAGTTGCTTAAATGAATATTGATAATGATTTTCATCCACATATGTTAAATCATCATCTGTTAGTTCTGTATTAAGCCCTTGTAATAAAATAAGAGAGTTCGGTAGTGTATTAATTTCTTTAATCAGACGTGAGACAGATGGAAGCGCTCCATCAAATCCAGCTATAATTATTTTATGTGTTGGAGGATTTTTCTTTATTTTACTGGTAAAGGCGTTGATGAGTCGAATTTTCCGATCTTGCTCGTCAATAAGCCCTTTTTCAGCTAATAAAGTTGGCCAAATTTTTCGAATAATGTCTAAAAATTGAATGGTTTCATTCCAGTGTTGTGCTAATTCGAGGTCTGGAACCAAATTTTCTAAATCATCAAATGAAGATTCAAATTGATAAAATTCATCAAGTAATGAGCTTAAACTGATGGCTATGGTTAGTGCTTGATCCAGTGTTTCAACATTTGGTTTTTTTTGACATATCTTTGTTAATAAGATAAGACGTTCAATGTTGCTCATTGCAGGAGGAATGTTTTCTTCTAAAGCTTCAATTTCATATAGCGCAGTTAATTTTGGTAAAAGAAGAGGGGTTTCTTCACTTTTTTTTAAAAAACATTCCTTTACTGTTTTAACGGCACGTTTTGTTGGTAAAATGATTTGCATTTGTGCCATTTGTAATGGGGTGGGATTTTCAAAGAGTATAAAATCAACAATTTTTTGTGCAAAGTTGTCTGTTAAATTAAGCGTAAAAATCATTTATTTTTTCCATAATGAACATTTTTTCTGTTTCAGCAACAGCTTCTGGTGTTCCCACATGAAACCAATTTCCATCAAAAAGAATATGTGCCAATCGGCCGTTTTCTTGAGCTTGGTCGTACAAATCTCTTAAACTGAACACTTCAGGCAAAGGTTGGTCAAAAATTCTTGGATGAATAATTTGAATTCCCATGAATAAATAAGGAATATTGTGTTCATTTTCTTTTTTGCGTCTTAAATGACCATTTTCGATAAAATAATTTCCATCTGGTACGTCCCCATGGGCTTGTTGAATGGGTACAATAGCTAATAAAATATCCATTATTTCAGGATTCCAAGCCTTTTCCAGTTGGGATAATAAGGATTGACTTGGCTCAGTCCATAAAGGATCTGCATTTAAAACAAAAAAACCATTTTCACCCCCAAAAGAAAGTAAGGTAGGGAGTGCTTTTTTAACACCACCTCCTGTTTCAAGAGCTGTTTCTTCTTCTGAAAAAAAAAGGAGGAGGTCTTTTTGTTTTAAGGCTTCTTTTTTTATCATATCACTTTTATAACAAGTGTTGATAACAACATTTTTTATTCCCTGTTTTTTTATTTTTTGTAAAATATGTCCCAAAAGAGAAGTACCTGCAATTTGAACCAACGGTTTTGGCTTGTCATCTGTTAAATGACGCATCCTTGTCCCTCGTCCAGCAGCTAGTACCATAGCTGTTTTAATTGACATTGTTTGTTTCTCCTTCAAAAGGGACAATTTTTCGAATTTCAGTTGGGACATGTTTATCTAACCAGCATTTATAATTTTTTAACAATGGATTGTCTAAATGTTTTTCAAGTAAAGTCCAAACAAATGGAATGTGTTTTAAGTATCTGTCCTTTTTATCTCTTACAAATAAACGCACAAAAATACCAATCACTTTAGTATGGCGTTGCACAGCCATGAGTGGATAAGCCTCTTTAAATTCAGGGGTATTAAATTCTGGTAATTCTTTAAAATAAAGCTCAAGCATTTCTTGCTGAATATGCTCAGGCACAGGTCGTCTTGCATCTTCAAGCAAAGAAGCTAAATCATATGTTACTGGTCCAAATCGTGCATCTTGAAAGTCAAGTAATCCGCAATCTCCTGTTTTTGTAATCATCAGGTTGTCAACATGGTAATCTAATAATACAAGTGTTTGAGGAACGTTTGAAATCTTTTTGTAAATTTCTTTCCAAATATTTTCAAATTCAAGCATATCTTGATCAGTTAAATCTTTTTTGACAACATGTTTGATGTACCAAAGAGGAAGGAGGGAGGCTTCAAAAAACATTAAATTCCAATCATATTCTTTTAAGCCACAGTTTGTTTGAATATTTTTTTGCAAATGAATAAGGGCTTTTGTTGCTTTTTTATAAAGATCTTTTTCATTATGACCCTTATTAATTAAGCGAGTGAATGTGTTATCTCCAAAATCTTCAAGGAGTAAAAAGCCATTTTCTAAATCTCTATGAAAAATATGAGGGACTTTTAAGCCAATGTTTTCAAGAAGCTCATCAACAAAAACAAATTGAGCAGGGTTTTCCATTGGAATTGGGGCATTCATTAAAACCATGGTTTCGCCAGTTTCTTTTTGAAGCCTGTCATACCAACGAAAAGAGGCATCATGCGCTAAAAGACTTTTTTTGGCAGTATTCCAGCCTGTTTCTTTTAAAAAATTATCAAGTGGTGTTGTTCCTTGTGTAGACATTTATTACTCCTCAATAGTGATTAGCCTAGATTGATCTTCTTGAATTTGAAATGTAATTCGAATGGCATTTTTTGGTAGCAAAGAACCAATTTTTTCAGGCCATTCAATCAATGATACCCCCTCTAAAAAGGCATCTTCGATACCAAGCTCATAAGCTTCTTCAGGGTGTTTTAATCGGTACATGTCAAAGTGATATATTTCAAACAAAGGGGCTTCATAGGTTTGTAAAAGTGTAAATGTTGGGCTTGGTACATCTTCAACATTTTCACAAAGGGATTGAATAAACCCTCGACAAAAGGCACTTTTTCCTGCACCCAGTGTGCCATAAAGAGCAACAACCGTACCACTTGAAATTTTTTTGGCAAAATCAGCAGCAATTTTAAGTGTTTCAGCTTCGTTTTTTGATATAAAATTTGTTACCATTATCTTCCCTTATTATATTAGATTATCATAAAACAAAAAAAGACAAAAAAGCAACCTTTTTTGTCTTTTTTATAGAAAAAAATAATTTATTTCTTCCCTTCAGCTTGTTGTGCTTGAAGTTGTTGAATTTTTGCTTGGTAAAGTCCTGCAAAATCAATAGGATTGATTTGTAAAGGTGGGAACCCAGCTTCTCTTGTTGTATTGGCAATGATTGCACGAGCATATGGGAATAACAAATGAGGAACTTCGACCAATAATACAGGCTCAGTGTGTTCTTTTGGCACATTAAGCGTAACCATAGCGCCGTATGTTAATTCACAGATGAATAAAGCTTTTTGTGTATCACTTGTTTGAGCTGCTGCTTTTGCAACTAAATCAACTGTGAAGACATTTTCTTGGTTTGTTTTATTAACTTGAATATCAACATTCACTGAAATAGCAGGTGCTGCTGTGATTTCAGTTAAAATTTGAGGCAATAAAGGTGCTTCAAATGATAAATCTTTGATATATTGAGCATTTATTTGAATGTTTGGCACATTTTGAGATGCATTTTCTGTCATTTTAAAAAATCCTCTTGAAAAAAAACTATAATTAGAGTTATACTACAAAAATTGTTTATACAATTGTTTTTTATATATGTAAAGGAAAATGTGAAATGTCTTTTGAAAATATTATTTTAACAGGAATTGTTGTTGTTTTGGCATATATGCTTTTTAGATCACCTGAAAAAGGCGCTTCAAGGAAGAGGAAACCAACAACTCCTGCGCATAAAATCCGTTTTGTATCTGAACAAACAGGCGAAGTTATTGAAATGCGTTTAATTGACAATTCACACAAATTTAAAAAAGAATTAAGTGAAGAAAATTTTATTGCAAATGCTAAGATGTCTTTTCAAATGATTGTTGATGCTTTTACAAAAGGGGATATTTCAAAAATTAAAAATCTTTTAATGCCAGATATTTATTCTGCATTTGAGGGGGAAATTAATAAAAGAAAAGAAAATAAGCATGTTGTAGATTTTTCATTGATTTGTTTTGATTCTGTTAAAATTTTAAATACTTCTGTGCAAAAAGAAGAAGTAACAGTTCAATTTGTAACAGAACAAATCAACTTATTAAAAGATGCTGAAGGAAATGTTATTGAAGGGGATGAAATGAGTGTTGCCACGGTAACAGATACTTGGACATTTAGAAAAAAAGGTCGTACAAAGTGGGTTGTGAGTGCTACAAAAAGTGGAGAAATCTATGGCTAAAAAAGATTTTCGTACATTAGGACCCTTGGTTTTTGCTTTATCATTAATTATTGCTGGATGCACATCAACACATTCTTTATCACAAGGTAGATCTTTTAAATTAAAACAGCTCTCATTTGATGATTTGCCTGGCTGGCAAAATGATGATTTGACAATGGCTATGCCCAGTTTAATGAATTCTTGTAAAACTCCAGCACCTATGTTTAGAAGATTTTGTCGTGATTTACCCCGTTACAATGGCGCTTCTTCATCACAAATTAAGGCTTATATTGAGCAAACACTCAGACCTTATCAAGTCATTTCTTATGGTTCAAAAACAGGGACAATGACAGGGTATTATGAAGCAGAGTTGACTGGTACTAGGTATCAAGTGAGTAAGACACAAGTGCCGATTTATGGTTTACCTGATGGATATAAAAAAGGGAAAAAATATCCAGAACGTGAAGATATTGAAGAAGATGGTATTGATGCCCCCATTATTGCTTGGGCAAATGACCCTGTGGAATTGTTCATTTTACACGTTCAAGGGTCTGGCAGATTGATTACGCCAACCGGTGAAGTTAAACTTGGTTTTGCAGGCAGTAATTCCAGAGAATTTAAAGGATTGGGACAACTTCTTAAGAAAAATGGTGCGCCAACTCTTTATTCAATGCCAGCGATGAAAAAATGGTTGCAAGAAAACCCTGAAAAGGCTAAAAAGATTATGGCTCAAAACCCTCGTTATATCTTTTTTAAGGAAAATAAAGGCGATTCACCATATGGAGCAGGGGGTGTTGTTTTAACACCGATGCGTTCTGTTGCTGTGGATAAGAATTTTATTCCAATGCATACCCCTATGTGGCTCAATACAAAGGACCCAGATGGAGTTCAATTACAACGACTGGTTGTTGCGCAAGATATTGGAAGTGCTATTCAAGGCGCTATCAGGGCTGATTTCTTTTGGGGACATGGAGAGCTTGCTTTTTCAAAAGCTGGTCGTATGAAAAGTGTTGGGTCTTATTATTTATTATTACCGAAAGAATAAGATGACTATAACAAAAGAAGATTTGTTGGCTTGGGATGAACTGATAAAATCTGTAACGCCACTTTCTAAAAAGGAAGACATCAAAGTAGATGATGTACCGGTAAAACGACTCAAAATTAAACCTCGGCCAGAAAGAATCATTCAAAATATTGTTGATTTGCATGGGTTGGTATTGCAAGAGGCGTATGAATGTGTGCTTAAATTTGTAACAGTTCATTATTTGCTGGGGACAAAGACAATTTCCATTATAACGGGCAAGGGTTTGTTTGATGAAGGAAAAATAAAAAAAGAAATACCCTTTTGGTTGGATACGCCTGTATTTAAAGAAAAAATAGCGTCATATGACTGGATTAATGCAGGTGGGACGGTTCGGATTAATTTAAAAAAGAGTAAAAGGAAAAAATGATGACTGAAAAAATCATTTTAGGAATTGAAAGCAGCTGTGATGAAACGGCCTGTGCATTGGTGAATGAAAAAAAAGAAATTTTAGCGTCAATTGTTTGGTCGCAGTATGATGAACATCGCCGTTTTGGTGGTGTTGTACCTGAAATTGCCGCCCGTGCACATCTTGAAAAATGTGATTTATTAATCAATGAGTTAATGAAAAAAGCAAATAAGAAATTTGAAGATTTATCAGCTGTGGCTGTTGCAGGAGGTCCTGGACTTATTGGAGGCGTTTTGGTTGGTGTTATGACAGCAAAAACAATAGCGCTTGCCCATAATCTGCCATTTATTGCTGTCAATCATTTAGAGGGGCACTCATTAACAGCAAGGTTATCTCATCCAGTTGAATTTCCCTATTTATTGCTATTAACCTCTGGTGGACATTGTCAAGTTTTGATTGTTGAAGATGTCGGTAAATATAAAAAACTTGGTGGAACAATTGATGATTCAGCTGGGGAAGCTTTTGATAAAGTTGCAAAAATGTTGGGTGTTGGATACCCTGGTGGGCCAAATGTTGAAAAAGCAGCTAAAGAAGGAGATGAAAAACGCTTCAAATTCCCAGTTCCAATGAGGGGCAGAGAAGGGTGTGATTTTTCTTTTTCAGGATTGAAAACAGCTGTTAGAGTTGCTATTGAAAAATTAGATACGATTACTGAGCAAGATAAAAAAGATATTTGTGCCTCATTTCAAAAAGCTGTTGTGGCTCAAATGCAAGATCGCTTGACAAATGCCATTCGTGTATTTAAAGAAAATTACCCAGATGCAAAAGATATGGTGGTTGCTGGGGGTGTTGCTGCGAATATGTCTGTTCGTAATATGTTACAAATGTTGGCTGATAAAAATGATTTGAAGTTTTCAGCCCCACCGATTGGGTTATGTACAGATAATGGTGTCATGATTGCTTGGGCAGGGATGGAACGTTTTTTAAAAGGAAAATTTGATCAATTTGACTTTAAAGCACGTCCTCGATGGCCTTTAGACACATTAGAATAATTTTGGGATAAAATTTGTTGTGTTTTGTGATGGCATTTGCTATATTAAAAAGTACGTTGTACATTTTTAAGGAGGAATAAAATGTTATCAAAAGAAACAAAAGAATTAAACCGTGTTTTACGCACGGGCAATATTAAAGAAATCAAACATGTGTTTGGCAAATCATCTGAACCACTTCGTCCAAAAGATGTTGTTAAGGTTTTAAGATTGCTTCTTGGCCGCTCAAATTTTGATTTTGAAATGGTCCAATTGTTAAAAAAACATCATTGTGATTTAAATGCGCCATTAGGGGATGAAAAATCAAATCCAGAACAATACCGTATGGGAGATTATCTTTCATCATATGGACGTCTTTCTCCTAGATTGATTGATGAAATGGCAAAAGCTGGTTATGATTTTTCAAAAACAAATGCAAAAGGGGAACATGCTGGATTTTATTTGCTAGGTACAAGGTCCTTGAATGCAAGAGTTGTTGCAGCTCTTAAAGCCCAAGGAGTTGATTTTGATTTGAAAAACAAATCTGGGAAAACAGTTGCTGATTACATTGTTAATAATATTGCAACCTTTTCATCAAAAATGTTATTAAGCAAACCAAAAAGAGTTATTATTGCAAAATTAAGCCCATTGTTTGAAACCAGAGAGGATTTTATTCGTTTATCGACAGTTGATGGAAATGATTTAAAAGGAATGATCGCTGATAGATTACGTGAAATTAAGCCAGAACGGAATGAAAGCGTTGGTATTCAAACAATATTAAGCCAAAACAGTGCTTGTTATAATTTGGCTTATTATGCTCAACGGTTTGTTCAAGAAAAAGTGAATATGGAAAAAGATATGCGAACTCGTTTTGAAAAGTCATGTCCTTTATTTATGAAGAAATTAAATGATTTGTCTCAAAATGAACACGGCTAAGATCATGAAAAAGTCTTGACAGGGGCAAAAATAATTTATACTTTAATAATATCAAGAAAGAAATAGGAGAAACAAATGGAAATTATTAACGATTCAAATTTTGAAACAGCAGTTTTGCAATCAGAAAAATTAGTTTTGGTTGACTTTTTTGCAACATGGTGTGGTCCATGCCGTCAAATGTTGCCAATTGTGGCTGAGATTGCAGATGAAATGGCTGGTCAAGTTGGTATTTATAAATTAGATGTTGATGAAGCGCCAAAAACACCTGATATGTTTGATATTCAAAGTCTTCCAACATTGGTTTTATTTAAAGGGGGGAAAGAAGTTGATCGTAAAATAGGCGCTATGTTAAAATCAGAACTTGTTTCTTGGATTAAAGGTCATCTCTAAAAGATCTGAAAAAGAACAAAAAAAGGAGTGTTAATATAACACCCCTTTTTTTTATAAAAAATAAGTATTTAAAATCAAATAGATATTAAAAATATTCGGGGGGGGGTAAAAGTTATTGACAAAATAAAAAGGAGAGATGTATAATAAAAATGTGATTGCTGAACAATTAATTACGGAGATAAAAATGACACAAAAAACAGACGATTTAACAGAAATTGACATTCCAATGCTTGATTCATCTAATGACGGAAATCATTTAGATGCGTCTGATCCACGTATTCAAGCCGGAGTTCAAAAATTTGCTGAATATATGGCAAAAAAACGTGATGAAGAAACTTTAAAATCAATCAATCTACCACGTATAGAAAAGGGAAGTGATATTTTTAATATCCCAACAAGCATTACTGACGAGCAAGCACAAGCATTTTTAAACGGATTAGACAAAATGCCGAAAATGGAAAAAGCAGCTTTTGTTGAAACGCTAACAAGTTTGGTCGTGCCTATGTTGGATATTAAAAAGAAAGATAATTTGACAAAAGTTGACCTTCCAAAGATTGATGCTACTGATAAAGATGCACCTTTTGCATCTGTTGTGCAAGCATTAGACCCTCATAATCCAGAGGCGCAAAAAAATGTTTTAGCAGCAGCAAAACAAATTGCTATGAGTTTTGTTGCATTATCTACAATTATTATGAACAAAAAAGAAGTTAAAAAGTCTGGGGCATTTATTTCTTTAGCAACAAATAAAGAAGATACAAGATAATATATCTCAAAGTCTCAACGTAAAAAGATACTTTATTTAGGACAAAACCCATCTCTTTTATTTCATGATGGGTTTTGTAATTTTATGTCTCAGAATTTTTTCAGTAGCTTTTAGAGAGGCTATTTAAATAAAATTTTCGTATATTTGACCGATTATTAAAGAAGATTTGCCTGAAAATCGATGTGAAATTCTACTTAAAAATGCCTAGATGTCTTGAAAACAAAGACTTTTGAGCAAAAGAAGCCTTTATTTTGATAAGGTGGAAATGGTTAATTTTCTTAAAAATACTTAAAAATGGAAGATGTTAAGTTAAAAAAGTGGGTGAGGTGATTGATATTTTTAAAGAACGGTTCAAACGGTTCAAGATGTTTGTTTTTGTTTCAAAAAAATTAGATTGGGTATTGGGTTTGGTGGCAGTTCAAATAGGATGGTGTATTCTGTCTAATGTATTAAAATAGGTTGAGAATATATTTTCTATATTTAGAACAAAACAAGTGCGCA
>JAZSGT010000022.1:0-24202 GCA_045532865.1 Alphaproteobacteria bacterium | reverse complement strand
TGCGATGAAGGGCTGTTTCCTGATCATTATCCCTTGCATTGATATCAAAACCCTTGTCTTTTAAAACAGAAAGCAGATCACCTTGATCATAACACAATGCATAATGCATTGGTGTTTGACCACTTGAATCTTTAACCGTTAAATCAACATTCGTTGCAACAAAAGCTTTAATAACTTCAGATTGTTTTGAAGAAAATACATCTGCCCACAAAGGATCATTATATTGATTTTTCCAATTTAAGAAAGTTGGATTGTCTTTATATTGGTTAAGAATATTAAGTGCTACATCTGTTCGCCCCTCGTATGCAGCATCCAAAAAGCGACGAACTGCAACATCAACATTTACTGGAGCTGGCTCAGTCAAACCAAGCGCTTTTTGAGCTTCAGGACTTAACTGAACTTTTTCATTTGTTGCACCATGCTTTCTCAAAACCTCAATATAAGACTTAAATTTTGCCAGGTTTTCAGGTGAAATACCACCATCAGCAACAACCATCGCATTCAATTTTGCATAAACCAAATCCAATGGTGTAAAACCATCTTTATTCTTTGGATTAACTTCAGCTCCAGCCCCAATAAAGCGCTCAATGGTTTCTACAGAAGTCATTCCAACATAAATGCGATGAAGGGCTGTTTCCTGATCATTATCCCTTGCATTGATATCAAAACCCTTGTCTTTTAAAACAGAAAGCAGATCACCTTGATCATAACACAATGCATAATGCATTGGTGTTTGACCGATTGAATCTTTAACTGTTAAATCAACATTCGTTGCAACAAAAGCTTTAATAACTTCAGATTGTTTTGAATAAAATACATCTGTCCACAAAGGATCATTATCTTGATTTTTCCAATTTAAGAAAGATGAATTGTCTTTATATTGGTTAAGAATATCAAGTGCTTCAGCTGTTCGCCCTGCGTGTGTAGCCTCCAAAAAGCGACGAACTGCATCATCAACATTTACTGGAGCTGGCTGAGAACGAGCCATCAAAACGAGTTTAATACCCTCAAATAGATCCCTTAATTCACGATCACTTTCATTAGCTATCCGTTCATTAACCCAATCAAGAGCTGTTCGCCCTGAAGAATCTTTTTGAGAAACTTGTGCCCCAGCTTCAAGAAGTTTTTCAACAATACCTTTATTGCCATAACGTGCAGCCAAAATCAAAGGCGTTAATGTCGTAGCACTTTGTGAATTTGAGACCACAAATTCACCATTCACAACATCATATTTTTCAGTTGTTTGTTCATTAACATTAGCACCGCTTTTTATCAATGCGTCAACTCGCCTAGAGTCACCAGAACGAATAGCATCAATCAAATTTTCTTGTCTACCACCATTTCTTAAAGCTTCACGAATAGCGATAAAATTATTTTTTGAATTTTCATCTCTTGCAGTTCCAATACATTCCTCAACCCAATTAAGGGCTGTTTTTCTCGTTGAATCTTGCTGATTAACATCAGCTCCATGTTGCAAAAGCAGATTGACAGCTTCTAAATTACCCAACCGAACAGCAATAATCAATGGGGTTAAAGTACCATGTTTCGCGTCATATGCTCGCTCAAAACCTGTACCATTGGCATTTAATTCATACAGAGCTTTTGTTTTTGCACCCACGTTGGCACCACGTTCTAACAAAGCCTTAACACGTTGATTATCCCCTGTTTGAATTGCAGTCATCAAGACGGTCCAACCATTTTCGTCTTCAAGATTTGGATCCAATTGAGCTTCTTGATCAACTTGAGCCTTTAATACTTCAAAAGCTCTTGCATAGCCCGCCTCCTTACTTTCATCACTATAAGTTCCAAATGTATTTTCATCATTTAATTTTCCCGGAGAAGCCCTATCTGGATCACGATACTCTGGCGCACCCATGGTGTATAAAATCAAATCAACAGCAAGAGCAACTTCACTATCAGTACGGTCCAATCTGCTCAAATAATCCATTAATTCTTTTCGTTCAGAAACTGTTAAGTCAGACCAACTTTTCAAATGAAAACCAGCAGACCCTAATCGCTTACGTTCAAAATCATAAACCTTAGTTTCTCCTAAAACCGAATCTTCGCAACCCAAATTATCTTCATTGATAACACCAGGATGATCACCACTTGGGTAAATAAACCTGCAATTCGTCGCAATTCCTGTAAGATGAGTAGCTAAATCTCCATAACGCATGTGTTCCTCCTTTAAAAATCCATTGATTTTATTTGCTTTTTAAGCAAAATACAACCTATTAATTATATTATACTAAACAAAAATTAGCGCGTCAAATATTTTTTTTAACTTTTTGAATTTTAAAGATTTATTTCATTTTAAAAAATTAATAAAATTTCATAAAAACAGCACTTTAGTTGACATTGAATTTATTTTTTTTAAATCCATCTATTCTTTATAAACCAATAGGAGAAAAAGATGAAAAATTTTTTATTTTTATCAACAGCTCTTGCTGTTTTTGCACAAATCAATCATGCCAACGCTCAAAGTTTTCTTATTCAAACAGCTGAAATTTCACCTTTTGTTGCCGTTCAAGAAGATGAAACCACCTATCACACCTTAGCTCAATCTAAAAAACGCCATTCAAACACTCTGGCAAAATCTGTTAGCATGAGGCAAGCACAAAGCCAATCTTTGCATAAAAAACATAAATCAACCCCAAACACATGGGCTCACGATTATATCAAAGCAAAACAAGAGTTCACCAATGCAACGGGTATTTCATACACCATTGATGCCTCCATTTTAGGGCAACGTGGTGCCCCAAATGGCCATATTACCCCTTGGCAAACACAATATTATGGTTCTTTAAACTGGGATTTATTTAATTCATCTACCTTTGGAGCTGGCTCCATTCAAATGGCTTATACCTTAGTTCGCTATTGGAATCAAAATGCTTCTATTTTGGGGAACAATATTGGTATTGCAACAAGCTTGAATGATTATACAGAAAAAGCTAATTATTTTGACCAGTTGTCATACACCCATCAATTTGCAGGCGCATTCAAGTGGCTCAGCGTTACATTGGGACAATTTCCCCTTTATAACTTTGATGGAACAACTTATAATTCAAATCAACAGATCAACTTTATAAACGAAGCCCTCTCCCAAAACCAAACAAGCCTTTACCCTTCGGCAGGACTTGGGGGATATGTTACAGTTACACCCAACAATTTAATCAGTTTAAGTGCAGGTCTTCAAGATGCAACAAATGTTTCAGGGGATAGATTGAACTCATCCCACTTTAAAGAAAAAAAATACACTCCCTTTATTAGTGCCACACTTTCTCCTACAAATGCTTTAGGTGCTTTACAACTTTCTGTTCTCCTTTATCACCAACCAAGCGTACCAGAACAAGAAGGAAATGCCAAAGGATGGAGTTTTAATGTTCAACAAAATATTGGTAAAAAATGGGCTGTTTTTGGCAGAATCAATGGTGTTAGTAAAGGTATTAATGGATTTAACCAATCATATGTGTTAGGAGGTGTTTATAACAATCCCCTCAATCGAAATGAATTAGACCAAATTGGACTTGCCTTTGCAATGAATAAAATCAACAAATCTTATTTTGAAGAACAAAATAGATCCGTAGAAAACATTGTTGAAGCTTATTGGGCTTGGGGGATATCTTCATTTGTTACCATAACACCTGATATTCAATTTTACATTAATCCTGCTTTAAATAAAAAATCAAACACAGCAACTGTTGCATCTTTACGGGCAACATTTATGTTCTAACCATGCTTGACAAAATAATAAAATTAATTAGCTTTGTTTTCTTTATAGCAGCCCTTTTCCTAATCAAAAAAGAGGTAGAACTGGTTGGAGTTAAAAAACTTGTTGAAATTGTTCAATCAACCCCTTTTCTTTTGATTTTGACAAGCATCATTATAACAGGAATTAACTTTGTAATCTTATCAGGCTATGACCTTGTTGGCCTTTCATACATTCAAAAAAAATTACCCTATAAAAAAGTTCTGCCCATGTCCAGCATAAGTTTTGCAATCAGCAATCTTGCTGGACACATCTATGCCTCTGGTGGAGCAATCAGATATTTATTTTTAAAGCCTCTTGGGTTTACAAAAAAAGAAATATTCCTTTTAATTTCATTTGAAACTTTAACTGTTTTATTAGGTCTTGCACTTGCTTTTGTTTTAGCCGTTTTTTTAGAAACAATTGATAACACTCTTAAGAGCTATCATTATTTATCACTTCTTTACTTAAGCGCCTTTTTAATTATTATGGGTTTCTTATTTTATTTTGAAGAAATTATTAAAAAAGGGCGTAGCATTTGGATTGGCAAAATCACACTCAAAGCCCCCTCAATTAATCAAACATACTCAGGTCTATTAGTAGGTTTGTTTGATTTTATGACTATGTTTTTGACTTTTTATGTATTTTTAGACTACTTCATGGATGTTTCTTTTATCAAGGTATTTATTATATTCACAACTGCCATGTCTTTATCTTACCTATCTCAAGTTCCAGCCGGCATTGGTGTACTTGAAAGCTTATTTATCATTCTTTTTCCACACAGTACTCAAGAAAAAGGAACAATACTTGCTTCTTTCGCGCTTTATCGTGTTATTTATTTTATACTTCCATTTTTTATGGCAATTACCTATCTTGGAATTAACAAGATACACCAAAACAAATTAAAAAAACTTAAAATCCATAAATACACAAAAAAACAGACGCATTAAAATGCATCTGCTTTTTTTAAGAACCTATGAATAAACTGGGTCTTTCAAATTAATCAATAAAATCGACAACAATGATTTCATCAATAACTGCTTCGTTTGTTTTTGGGTCAATAGAATAAATAACTTCTACAAATTCATTCACATCAACCTCTGCTGAGCTAGCTGATTTTTTTTGCTCTTTTTGGTAATATTTTGTTTGAGGCGTCATTTTAAATTCTTGATGTTGTGTGCTGTTTGTTGGTTGTACATGAATAACGTCATCTTTTTTACCAACAACCTTTCCTGAAACCTCAGCAGCATTTACCCCAAAAACTGAAAAAGCCAATCCAAAAGCAAATAATGGTAATAAAATTTTTTTCATTTGTTTCTCCTTTTTTTCATATTTCAATAACAAAATTGAACATAAAAAATATGGGAACAAAAAAAAGAGCCCTCAACCCCTACAAAAGAATATATCTCATTGATTTTAAAGACAAAAGAATTATATCTATCAAGCACAAGAAACATAAATAATCTGTTTAAAAACGTGCTTAATTTTTTTATAGGAGAATTATTATGACAACAAATACAAATTTAACTCTTGGAACAAGATACCCTACTCTTGCTTTTTATACCGGTGGAGCAGGACAAGCTCAAGATGGAATTCCCCCTCAACCATTTGAAACATTTTGTTATGATTCAGCTTTATTAGATGCTCAAATTCAAGATTTCAACATCGTTCCATATACCTCTGTTTTGCCTCCTGAATTATTTGGCAATATTGTCCCTATTGAACAGGTTAAAAATCAATTCAAGCACGGGGCTGTTTTAGAAGTCATTATGGCAGGCAATGGCGCTAAACGAGAAGAACACAAAGCCATCGCAACCGGTGTTGGTATTGTTTGGGGAAAAGACAAAAAAGGCAACTTTATTGGTGGATGGGCTGCTGAATATGTGGAATATTTCGATACATTCATTGATGATGATATTGCCTCTGCGCATGCTCAAATGTGGTTGACAAAATCACTTAATCATGAGCTTGAACTCAGAGGCGTTGAACAACACAGTGATTTTCAATTCTTCCACAACTTTGTCAACATCACAGAAGCGTTTGGTTATTCATTAACGGCTCTTGGGTTCTTAAACTTTGAATTTGCCCCTGCCGTTCATGTTGAAAAATAAAACTTATTTGAAGCGGCTTTAAATAAGGCCGCTTTTTTTCTTTAAGGAGAAAATATGTCTAAATCACAACAAACAAACATGTCATCCTCTTCAAAACTCGGCATTTTTGGACTTGCAGCCATTGTTGTTAGCTCAATGATTGGTGGAGGTATTTTTTCACTTCCCCAAAACATGGCTCAAAGCGCAGCTGTTGGTGCTGTCATACTTGCTTGGGTTATTACAGGATTTGGCATGTATTTTATTGCAAATACATTTCGCATATTAGCAAATGTAAAACCTGATTTAACATCCGGTATTTATATGTATGCCAAAGCTGGGTTTGGTCCCTTTATGGGGTTTAATATTGGATGGAGTTATTGGCTCTGTCAAATATTTGGCAATGTGGGTTATGCTGTTATCACAATGGATGCATTGAATTATTTTTTTCCAGGCGTATTTACCGGTGGAAATAATTTAAATTCCATTATTGGAGGCTCACTTTTAATTTGGTTTTTCAACTTTTTGGTTTTAAGAGGCGTCAAACAAGCAGCATTTATCAACCTTGTTGTTACAATTGCCAAAATTGTGCCTCTTGTCTTGTTTATTATCATTGCAGCGGCAGTCTTTAATTTTGATAAATTTGATTTTGACTTTTGGGGACAAGGTGTTGATGACAAATTAGGCTCTGTGAGCGAACAAATTAAAAATACAATGCTTGTTACATTATGGGCATTTATTGGTATTGAAGGTGCCGTTGTCCTTTCTGGACGAGCAGATAAACAATCAGACGTGGGCAAAGCAACGCTTATTGGCTTTTTAGGTTGTTTGATTATTTATGTTCTCTTATCTATTTTACCATTTGGGATACTTTCACAGGCAGAATTGGCTAAAATTCCCAACCCCTCCACGGCCGGTGTTTTAGAGCACGTTGTTGGCTCTTGGGGTAGTTATTTAATGAATATTGGTATGCTCATTGCAATCTTAGCCAGCTGGCTTTCATGGACCATGATTGTGGCTGAAATGCCTCACACAATGGCAAAAAATGGAGCTTTTCCCAAAATTTTTGCACATGAAAACAAAAATGGCTCTCCAAATATATCACTTTGGGTTACAAGCTTTTTAATGCAACTTGCCATGGCTCTTGTTTATTTTTCAAACAACGCTTGGAATACCATGCTATCTATCACAGGTGTTATGGTACTTCCTGCTTATTTTATAAGCGCCCTTTACCTTTGGAAGATTTGTGAGGATCACGAATTTCAAAAACAAGCTGGTATTTCAAGATTTACTGCTCTTGTAACAGGCTTTTTAGGTTCCATTTATGCTTTATGGCTCATTTATGCTGCTGGGCTTAGTTATTTACTCATGGCTGTGATATTTATTGCAATTGGTATTCCTCTTTATATGATTTCACGCCATGAACAAGGGGCAAGATTTTTCTTTGAAGAAAGAAAAGAGACAACACCTTTTATTTTTTCTGATCCAGAAAAAGCGCTTTGTGTGATTATTATTGCAACAGCTTTGGTTGCAATTTATGCTTTTTCACATGGGATTATCAGCCTCTAAAAAAAGAAAAAACAAATCAAAACAAGGGATTAAATTAATCCCTTGTTTTTTAAACTCTTTGAAAAACAAAAGATTTCTTCTGTGTTATGAAAGAAATACGTTGATCAACAGAAGAAGAATTTACCTTAACAGGTTCATTTTTTTCTTCATTTTCATTTGAGGGTTCAGTTTCTTGTTTAAGCATTTCAAAAACATTAGAAACATTTTGAAGAATTAAATTCTTAGCCTGATCTATTCTGCTTTCTAATCGAGTTCTAGTAATGATATTTTTATCACTGGGCTTAACTGGCAACCCTAAAGCTGTTTTAGGTGTAACAATAATCAAATTTTCTTCATCTTTTGCTATTTTATTTATGTTTACAAGTACATCTTGCATCACAGGTGTTACTTTTTCCAACATATGAGGTTCAAGTTTTAAGCTTTGAACAACTGGTTCAGAATTGAGCTTAACTTCAAAAAATGTTACATCTTGAGAAACAGCTATTTCATATAAATTTCCTTGTAAATCTCTTAACTCAATAAAAGAACAGCTCTTATCAGCATCCAATTTTTCATTAGATAGAGATGTCTTTTCATCAGTTTTTTGTTGAGTTGGCGTTACTGATAAATCAATAGACTGCTGAATAAGATCTATAATTTCTTTTTCCAAATGAATAATGCGATATTTAAAACGTATTCTTGAAATAATATGCGTATTACTTTCATGATTTGTCAACTGTGCAAGAGCCGTTTTTGGTTGGGGTGATAAATTTTCCAACATTTCATGCGTTTGATCTAATGCCACTATTTTATCAAAAACTTGGCCCATAAGTGGCGTTATCTGTTTAAGTTGAGTTTGATTCAAACGACTGCTTGAAAGAACCGTTTTTCCATCACGCATAACATCAAACCCTTGCCCATTTGGAAAAACAAGAATATCATAATAAGAAACAGCTGTTTCATCCACACAGACACAATACTCTCTTGCTTGAGATAACAGCTCATTTTTTAAAGCTATATCATCATTTCGATTCTCAACATGTTCTTGACGAGGCTTTGTATTACCCCCTGCTATTGGCATAACAGGAAGCACTCCTAAATAATCAGAAACATCTGTTTTTTTAGTTGAAGAGTCTTTACATCCCAAAGAACTCAACAACATAAATAAAAACAGTAATTTTGTTTGACGCATAAAATCTCCTTATTAAATACTTTAAAGAATGTACACAAAAACATTTATTTTGTCAAGTTATTTAAACATGTGTTTGAATTTATTTTTTTTATAAGTCCCCTTTGACAGACAAATAAATTTGTGTTATATATAAAAAAAATTATATTTAGCAAGGGTAAAAAATGACAGTTTTAGATTTATGGACAGCAAATGAAATTATGAAAGGCTCAGAGACACTCATTTTCAAAAAAACAATGCTAAAAATAAGATGTGGTATGGATGAAAGTGAGATTGAAGAATTTATCGACCAATGGTTTAAAATGAACCCAAATGCCCCAAGTGCAATGGACTAAAAACAAAACATTTAAGCTACAATAATATATATTATATAATATGTTAAAAAGCATTATTCATTCAAAGCTTAAAGAATTGTTATAAAATTTTGACCCCATGATAAAAAACTTCATTTCCATTTTTTTGATCAAAAATAACTTAGATATAGTTCTCCTCTAAGAAAAGAAAGAGTTGTAATAGTGTTTTTTTAAAAAATCGACGTGTACACAAAAACGTACACGAGGTTTTGAAAAAAGCTCTAGAATAATTCTTTATTCCCTTGGAGAGCAACCACAATAGCTTTGATGATACAATGCCCTTTCCTTTGCCAGCTTGGCTCGCAAATCTTCCCCACCATTTTTGCGCCAATTTGTTGAAATATATGGAATATTTTCTTGTTGTGAAATATTCAACGCAATTGATGTTACTTGTTCAAAATTCTTGTACCTTGAAATACCAAGAACAGAAGTAAAATGTGTGAAACCGTTTTCTTTTGCAAACTTGGCAGCTCGCTCTAAACGCATGGCAAAACACTTGTCACAACGCCGTCCTCGTTCTGGCTCATTTTCAAACCCTTTAACAAGTTTACACCACGCCTCTTGTTCCCAAGGCAAATCAATAAAGGGAACCCCCTCTTCAAAACAAAGACGTTTATTTTCTTCCAACCGTTTTTGATATTCTTCAAACGACCTGATATTTGGATTATAAAAAAGAACCGTAAAGCAAACCCCCATTTTTTTAAGACGCAAAATCACCTCAATCGAACAAGGCGCACAACAAGAAAGGAGCAAAATTTTAGCCCCCTCACTTAAAAAATCCATTTCAATAGTTTCTTTTTTCATAAGGCAATATTTTAACAGATTTTGAATTATTTTTCAAGCAGAATAAACTTACTTTAACAAAAAAGAATATTTATTTGAAAAAATAAAGATTTTTTATTGACTCAAGACTTTTTCAAGCCTTATTTTGAAGGGTAAACTTATATAAGGAGGTTACATGAAAAAATTAGGATTCAACAAATACCCACTTTTTAGGTATGAAACAACGAACAGTAGTTGCTCTTGTGGTTCAGGTACAGGCAGTAGTGGTTTCCACACGCCCAAGGCAAAACGTGTCGTTAAAGCTGTAAAAAAAGCTTATTCATCCACATATGAAACAACGAACAGCAATTGTTCTTGTGGTTCAGGAACAGGCAGTGGTGGTTTCCACACGCCTGAGGCAAAACGTGTGGCTCGTTCAGTGAGAAGAGTATATTCTCAAAAAACACTTGAACGCATAGCCTAACAAATGAAAGAGGTGCTTTTTTTAAGCACCTCTTTTTTAAAGTATAGAGGTTTTAAATGATTGAATTATATATTTCTAAAGATGCCGAAAAACAAAAACTCATGGATATGTTTTGTGTAAATGATGTTGGAGCTTGTCTTGAAGAAAGAGTTCAACAGTATCACTTTTCTCTATCTCTTGCTCGGGATATGTACAACGAACCTAGACACAAATGGGATGAAAAACTCGAAAACTTTTTAGACTATGCTTATGCAACAAATCTTTCTCTTTTGACCAAAGCAAAACAACATTTTGAAAAAATCTGGCAGGAAAAAGGATATTATTATTTTGGCATATTAAACTCATTTTTTGAAACCAAAATACCCACTTATCGTGTGTTAATTGCCTATTATTTAGATGTTATTTCAAACTGGCATGAACCAAATATTGTTATCAACTACAAAAATTATCAAAATGAAAATCCTCTTTATCATATTTATGGCGTTCTTTTTGAAATCACTTTATCACAAATTTTTATTAACACACGAAAAATTAAAACAAAACAAGAGTTATCTAACAACACTCTTTGGGCCATCAGTGAACTATCTGCCTGCGCCATTTTAAACACAAAATATCCAGAGTTTAAAAACTCAACTTTAACAGGTTATAAAGCGCTTGATAAATATGCCAACACTTTTATTGAACTAGCAAAAAAAACAAGCAATTACAATGACTTTATCAACAAGATTTTTACTTTAAATTTTTCATTTGAATAGAGGGCCACTATGTTATCAAAACACGCTCATAAAATTTATCTTAAAAAAAACACTGATGCTATCTCTATCTATTTGTGGGGGTGGATGCCAAAAACAAGCCTTAGATATGTTTAATAACATTCAAGGCATTGACAAACCATTTTGCATCCACACAAAATATGCCCTCAAAGAGTTGTTAAAAGAGTTCGCAAAAAACAATACCCCTTATTCTTCCCAAAAAAATGAGGCAATCTAACTTGCTTTTGACAAAAATATATTGACAAGCCCACAATTTTTTAGTATAATGGAAAATGAAGATATCGTTCAACAATTTTATTAGGGAGTACATCATGATGAAATTATTAACAAATCGCTATTTCAAAGTGTTGACGTTAGTTGCACTTTTTGCGATTACATTTATGGCTACATCTGCATATGCAAATGAAAACGTATTTTCCACAATTAGTGGTCGTTTAACAGCAACATTCCAATCTGTTCGTTCTATCATCTTTATCGTTGGTGGTTTCGGCTTGGTTGGTTTGGGTTTTGCTGCTATTTTTGGAAAAATCAAATGGACATGGCTTGCTGCTTTGGCTGCCGGTTTGGCAATTGTTGCTTTAGCTGGTGCTGTTGTCGACTACGTAACATCTAACGATGGTGGTAGTAGTCAAGGTTACACAGACTGGAGTGGTGCTGAATATGGTGATACACTCACAGGTGGTGGTAGCTAAGCTTTCTAATCTAAATAGAAAAAAGCGTTTCATGTGGCCAATGAAGCGCATTTTTTGTATTTTATAAACAACTCATATTATATCAAACACAATGATTTTTTTAAATAAAAACAAAAAACAAGTGACATCTTATTAAATTGTTGCTAAACTTTAATTTAACGCAACTAATAATTAAAAAAAGGGAAAGACATGTTCAAACAAATCATCCATCTTTACAACAAAATCTTTCAACTTTGGATGAAAGCCCCTCAAAAATTAAGGTTTTTACTTGTGGGAGGATATAACACCGTTTTTTCATATGCACTTTATGCGCTTTTTATTTATACAGGCATTACAGCCCAACTTGCTTTGTTTTTAAGTTTTCTTCTATCCTCCTTTAACAGTTATTTCACACAAAAAATTTACGTTTTTCACACAAAGGGAAACTGCATAAACGAATATATTAAATGTCTTTTCACTTGGTTTGGCAGTTATATAATTAACGCTATTTTACTTGAAGGATTAATGTGTTTGGTCGGATTGAATGCTTATATAGCTGAATTTATTGCCCTTGTACTGATTACGATATACAGTTATACAACACTTAAATACTTTGCTTTTAAGCAAAAATAATTTTTTTCTTGTCCCAAAATAAAAGACATGGTATCATAAAAAAAGATACAATCTTTATCAAAGGGGACAAAAGATGCGCCTGCTAGAAGGGGTGATTAATTTTTTTCTTGGCAGAAAAACACAGCCCCAAAGCCAACCAACCTTTACAGCTGCTGATACAGGAGATATTCCTCAACAATCCCAACAGCCAACAAATGCACCACCTTTAAATGAAAATAGCACAGAAAAAACCAATCCCCCTCTTACCTCAGATACAACGGCTAGAACAGAAAATCCAACACCTGTTACCCCTGAAGAAGGAAATACAACGTTAACACAACCAAATGCAAGTACTTTAACAGGTTCCTCTTTAAACCCTTCACATGAATCCCTTCATGCAGCAGCCGAAGGAACACTTGTTCAACCCACACAAACAGATCAAGAAGCTTTGATGAGAAGATTGGCATTTTCAACCTCATTTTTTGAAGCACCAAGCGATGCCTGGCTTCGCCGTTCACCAGTAGATGCCCCACCCAGATTGCATGCTGACCGGTTTTATGTCTGCTCAGGCGACAAACGCGACGGATTAACCATTGGGTATGGCACTTTTTTCACTAAAGAAGGAGCACTCATTAAAGCAGATGAAGATATTTTGGATTTAGTCACATTTGCTCAATACAAAACCAATGAACAAGGGGAGAAAATCAGTGTTCCAGTCCAATTATCTCGTGAAGAAAAGAAAAGATTAATCAAAAACCTTTTGCAAAATATGGGAACCAGCTCAAATGTTAATCAAAGAGCCCTGCGAAGTTTCCCCTATCATATCACACAAGAAAGTGCTGATGCACTTTTACTCCACCGTTTTAAAGAAAAAAGACAAGAGCTCAATCGTCTGATTGGGCCCCAAAATAATGGTCCTTTATTTGACTGGCTTGCAACAGATTTACACTATCAAGGAATGCTCGAAAGCCCCACATTAAAACAAATGCTTAGAGAAGGAAAAATTTTAAAATCAAAAAAAAGAAGACCTGACAACGATTACCTCCCACTTCCTAATCTAAACAAAGAGGGAGACCCTGATTTACGTGATCTTGGCAGACGTATTGTGGCAGATTATTATGAAATTATCAAAACAAAATATCCTTTTTCGCCCCATATGACTCAAGAAGAAAGAGCCAACCACGCTGAACAACTACACAAATATGTGGCAGCATATGCTGGAGAAATTTTAGGTTCTTATCGTTCACTACACATGACACTCGGTGTCAGCAGAGCATTTATCAGAGAAATGGCAACACTTGGCTCCATTCAAATCGAATACGACAGATTAGGACGCAATTTAACCGAAAAAGAAATCGCTAAAATCAAACAAAAAGCCAGGGAAAACTGTGAAGCTTATTATCTATTGAATACACCTGAAAAAGAACGTGTAGAGGCAGCCAGACAAATTGTTACAAACTCAAAAGCTATTCTTGATAAAACAACAACTACTATGCAAGAAAGAGCTATGCAACCAAGACAGGCAAATCTAAACCAACATTTGACTGAAAGTGGTCTTCAAATTTCTCAAGAAAACACACCTGCCACCCCCATTCAAACTAAAAATACAACCCATAGATAAAAAAAGAGATAACATATTTATTTTTTTAGGTTTTTGAATCATTTTTTGCTTGATTTTTTATTTTTAATTTTCTAGAATAAAAATGAGGATAAGGAGGGTTCAAATGAATGATAAAAAAGTTCAAAAAAAATATAAGTTAAAAGGCAAAACACACCGTATTTCAATTAACTGCACAAATGATGCAACGGTTACACTTGATAATAAAAATAGAGTTAAATCAATGCAAATCAAAGGCACACCTGTAACAGCTGCAACATTTAATCCTGTTAAGTGGAACATTGATGAAGCACTTTATACTTTTAGCAGTAAAAGATAAAATCCCCCCCAAAAAAAGAGGCAGATTTTTTTAAATTTATGTGCAAAAACTTCTTGATTTTTATAAAAAAAAAGTGTATAAATGAACGTCCCTTTGAAAAAAGGGGCGTTTTAAGTATTTAACAACTCATTATATCACACATGTAAGGCGGCGTTATTTGTTAAAAAAGTGGTTTTTAAGATAAAAACAATTTCTTAAAATAGCAAATAGACGCTTCCAGTGTAAAAAGAGGAATATTTTTGAGCTAAGGGCTTTGATTTTGAACTTATTCAAAAATTAAAGTTATCATAAATAAACTTTTTTTATATCTTGCTTTACAGAGGTTAAACTGGAAAAAGAAAGGAATTTATTATGTCACTTCCAACAATTACAATTCGTCAACTCATCGAAAACGGTGTTCACTTTGGTCACAACGCACGCAGATGGAACCCAAAAATGGGACCATATATCTATGGCGTACGTGAAGGTGTTCATATTTTAGACTTGACACAAACTCAACCAATGCTTCAACGTGCTTTAGAAGCTGTTCGTGATGTTGCTGCTAAAGGTGGCAAAATCTTGTTCGTTGGTACAAAAATGCAAGCTCAAGAAGCTGTTGCAACTGCTGCAACACGTTGTGGTCAATTCTATGTTAACCACCGTTGGCTTGGCGGTATGCTCACAAACTGGAAAACAATTTCTTCAAGCATCAAACGCTTAAAAGACATTGACGCAAAAACAGAAAAAGGCGAATTAAACGGCTTAACAAAGAAAGAAAAATTAAACCTTTCACGTGAACGTGAAAAATTATTCGCTTCATTAGGTGGTATTCAAAACATGAATGGTCGCCCTGATTTAATCTTCGTAATCGACGCTCCAAAAGAAGAGCTCGCAATCAGCGAAGCTAAAAAATTAGGTATTCCTGTTGTTGCAATTTGTGACTCAAACGCAAATCCAGATGGAATTCAATTCCCAATCCCTGGAAATGATGACGCACTCCGTGCTATCAACCTTTACTGCGATTTAATCAGCACAGCTGTCTTAGACGGTATGCAAGCTGAATTAAAAGCTGCTGGTGTTGATTTGGGTGCAGTTGTAAACCCTGTTGCAGAAACAGAAAGCACAAAAGCTTAAGCTTTTATTTACGGGGGGTAGAAATACCCTCCCTTCCCTTTTTATTTTAAACTTTTTTTATTAAAGGAGCAAAAAATGGCAGAAATTACAGCAGCTTTAGTTAAAGAACTGCGTGAAAAAACGGGTGCTGGTATGATGGAATGCAAAAAAGCATTGTCAGAAACTGGTGGTGATTTAGAAGGCGCAATCGACTTTTTAAGAAAAAAAGGTCTTTCTGTTGCTGAGAAAAAAGCTGGACGCATTGCATCACAAGGTTTGGTCGGTGTTGTTGTTGAAGGCAATAAAGGTGCTATCGTTGAATTAAACTCAGAAACAGACTTCGTTGCAAGAAACGCAGAATTCCAAGCTATGCTTACAAAAATGCTCGGTGCTGCTTTAACAACAAATGGTGATGTTGAAGCCATGAAAAATGAAACAGTTGATGGCAAAACAATCGACACAACTTTAACAGAACTTATCGCTAAAATTGGCGAAAACATGAGCTTACGCCGTGCTGCTTCTGTTAAGGTTAACACTGGTGTTGTTGTTCCATACATGCACACAGCTGTTGTTCCTAACCAAGGTAAAATTGGTGTTTTAGTTGCTATTGAAAGTGCTGCTGATCAAGCTCAATTAGCTGATCTTGGCAAAAAAATTGCAATGCACATTGCAGCTTCTTCACCTCGTTTCTTAAAAATTGAAGACGTTGATGCTCAAACACTTGCTCACGAAAAATCAATTTATGAAGAACAAGCAAAAGCAAGTGGTAAACCTGCAAACATTATTGAAAAAATGGTTGAAGGTCGTATCCGCAAATTCCACGAAGAAGTTGTTCTTATGGAACAAGCTTTCATTATGGATCCAGACAAAAAAATCAAAGATGTTGTTGCAGCTGCTGCTAAAGAACTTGGCACAGACGTTGCATTGACAAACTATGTTCGCTTTGCTTTGGGCGAAGGTTTGGAAAAGAAAAATGAGGATTTCGCAGCCGAAGTTGCAAGCTGTATGAAATAATCATTCATAAAACCTTAAAAAACGCAGTATACGAATGTATGCTGCGTTTTGTTTTTAAGAAACAGAACATCTAAGCATTAAAGACTTTTATAAAGCACAGCATTTTGAAAACCAAGAAAAGAATTTAAAAGCACAAATATCCATGTATTAGAATCTAGGAGCTTAGAGAAGTCCTAAAGAAAAATCCTTGCTGAAAAACAGAAAATCTCACTTTAGCAAAATATAAAAAAGATTAAAGTGCTACTTTTATTATATAAAATAACTAATTCATCTTTATAATACTTTTGAACGTTTTGACTTAAAAAATTTAGTTAAAACAAAAACCTTTTAACAAATAACAGTTATTTATAAAAGTGATATGTTGGCATAGACGTCCCCTTGAACAAATCAAAAGAAAAACTTTTTTAATAGACGGTTTCTTCTTTTAATCTTCTGCCATCTTCATCATAAGTTAAACGCCATGTATCCACACGCACATATACATAATTATCGTCCCAGCGTTCTAACTGGCCGTCTCCTGTTGGCGAGTTTAAAGATATTGTTGATGTTAAGCCATTGTCTTTTTCAACAAAAATCCACCCATTATCAACACGTACATTTTTTATCATATTTTCTCCATTCAGTTTACTCATTGATAAATGATTCAATATCTTGTTTCGTTTGCCCATTTTTACAAGCATATGTCGTTGTTCGTCCTATACGCCAACACTTGGGACGAGAATATCCTTTTTGAATAGCCTCTTTTTGCCAAACAATCATTTCATTTTTGTAAGAAGATGTTGTTTCTTTATCATTACTGGCCACCTTAAAACAAAGATTTACAAAATCTGTTTTTCCTTCTTTAAAATGAATTTCAATTTGTTTGTATTTTTCAATTTTACCCACATATTCCCAATCAAGCCAACAGGCATAAAAACCACCTTTTGCATTAGGAACATTTCCAATATCAAATTTTTTATTTTTATTTTTTAATATGTTATAAAGATAATTGAACCATTTTGACTGGTTCCAGGTGTAAATATTATCTTCATCACAATCAGCAATTTCTTTTTCAATCCGAAGAAGGTGATCATAAAACATATGCATCACTTTATCTTGATGGCACACTCGCAAAAGCTCAATCAAATCATACCGACGCAAAGAACAACAATCTTCATGTGATAAAATATCACTTGTCGGGGTATAAGACTTCACATAGTCCCCTGTTTTGACATAGCAAACTTTGATTTTTTTATTCGTTGGGAATTTTGCATTGTCTGAACCAATATTTTTAACATAGCGAATAATTTGATCATCATGTTCATTTGAATAAACTTTATCTTCAACAATCAAAATATAATGGGTCGTGATAACCAATATATCAATATAATCCACCTGTTTTTCAACAGATAAAATTTCTTCTGTCTCATCAATGCCACACTTTGCCAAAAACTTGTGCACTAAAGCATATTCATTTGGAAAATCTTCTTTATACTGTTCTTTCCCAAAGGAAAAGAGATAACACAAAAAAGCATCTTGAGACAATTCACTTGTGGCATAATCAAAAATATTTGGCCCCTTCATTTTAAACCCCATTTAAACGCTTTTGAACACTTTTAAGGTAAAGGATTCATTCAAAATAATCAAGGAATATTTTTGATTATACCGTTTTAAAATTTCAAGATAAAACATTCAAAATCACCACAAAAAAACACTTAAAACAAAAGATTGATAAGTTAATGTATTGCTTTTATTGTATAAAATAATATTTTAACATTTATAATATTTTTATTTTATGGCACTAAAAATAAAATCTTAAAAATAGACTATCTTTTCTCACAAAAAACCAAAAGAGATGCTCCCTTGATTTTCCCATATAAACAGTCTTGTTTTAACATTGACTTTTTGACTAGGTTTTGATATAATTTAAAAACTTTATTTTAAAATTAAATAATTCAAAAAGGATTTTTATGCCCAGCAAAAAATTATCCAATCAGCTACAAAAAGAATTGGAGCTTCAAATCAAAAAACATCAAAACCATAAAATAGCTGAAAAAATCTTGATTGCCGGCATTAGCGCCATTGCTATTCTTGGTTTTATTGGGCAACAAGGTTCAGATTTAACACAAAAAGAGACTGCCTTGGGTGCAGCATCTTCCCTTGCCTTCATTTGCTGGTCACTCATGCGTGCAAGCAATATGAGACTAAATAGAGAAAATCAAATTATTTATAACACAGTTAACAAATTTGGGGAAACAAAGCTGTCTTTTGAAAAAGAACATCAAGTTATATCAAATGTTTGCTTTGCAACAACGGTATTTATGAGTGCAATGTTTACTTCATTTATCCCTGTTATTGCATCTGGTCTTGGCAAAATGAACTCTTCAATTGCTTCAACAGCTGCTTCGCTTATTTTAATTTCCAATGAAGTTTTTTTAAAACACATGTTTAATAAGAATAATAAAATTTTAAAAAATGCCCTCCCTATTGAGCTAAAAACAGTTTACAAAAAACAAAGGGAGAGATAAATGTCGCATTCTTTCAACACCATTTTTAACACCATAAAACAACCAGGATTTATTGATGATAAACAACTGGATAATTATATCAAAGATGAAGTCAAAAAAGCCCCTTATGAAGAAAAAGCTATTCAGTATCAAAAAATAATTTTACAGAGTTTTTCAGTACTTGCAGCGCTTACCTGTCTTAAATTTTTTGATGTTACAAACACAACTGAAGGAAAAATTGCTTTTTTAAGTTGTATAGGAATGAGTGGAGTTGCTTTTATCCGATCTAAACGACAAAAAATTGAAAAACAACTTTCTTTTTTTAAAGCTGGGTTTGAAAAATTCATGATTAAAGAAGTTTTAAATTCCGAACCAAAAACGCTTAATTTTTTAACAAATCCTACTTATAGTAAAAGATTAAAAACGATTTCTAATCATTCAAAAAATATAAATAAAATTAGTTTATTAACAAGTGTTTCATGTCTTGGAATTCTTTCTGCTTTTGCACTCAATCAATATGATTTTTCACAAACACTTTTATCAGGAGCCCTTGTATTAGCTTCAAGCAATGTTGTAGCTTATTTGTTTGCAAAAAGAAATTTAAAAAAAATTAAAACAACACTTCCAAAAGGTGTATCCATTCCAACTTTAAATTCACAACACATAAAAGATTAAATCAGATGAGAAAACAAAATCAGTCAACACATAAAAACCTTTTTAAAACGAAAGAAGAAGAACAAGCGTTTTATGATGAATATCAAAGAAATTTGGATAAATCTCTTCAAACTGCACATAAAGAAAATGAAGACCGCTTTTTTGTTCAAAAAAAACTTTTTCAATTTTTAGCTGCAATTGGTTCAATATATGCTTTTTTTACTCAAGATGAGCGCACCCCTTTATCCAATACAATATTTTTAAGTGCCTGTGCAGGAGCGACATTTGTTTCTGTTTTTCGTGAACAAAATCAAATGAAAGATCTGAACATTTCAACATTTAAAGATGCTCATTTTTCATTTTATTCAAATAAAATTGCCCAAACACAAATTACAGCTGAAAAAATCAGATTATTAAAATTAGCAGATGCCATTCTTCCCCTTGAAAGATTAAATCAAAAAAAACATGTAAACAACTGTTTTTTTCTTTCTACAACCATTCTTGTTGGCAGTACACTTCTTGGAAAAATCACATTAGAACCAGCTCTTTTTGCCGAAACTTTAATTTGGGGTAGTTGCACATTGGCAAATTACATCAACAACAATACGCAAATTAAATTAATTCAAAATAATTTGCCAAAAGAAATTAAGTTCACCGAGCAAAAAAGTTATGAAAGATAATATCTATGAAAATAGGAAAAGAAAAACACCCACCTCTTTAAAAGAAAATGAAGAGCGTTTTCATTCAACCCCTTTGACATATCAAGACTTTATTTGTGAAGAATTTGCCATAATGGAACCATTGGATCAAGTGTTTTTTAAAATGCAAAAAATGATGATAAAGGCTTCTTCTTTTGCATGGATGAGTGGCATTTTATTAACGCATAAGGAAAGACCCATTTTAAGTAATTTGCTTTCTTTTTTAGGGCTTTCTTTGTTTTATATGCTTTCAAATTACAGAGAAAAACGGCAAAATCTTGAAAGCCAAATTTCAAATTTTAGCACAGCTCATGCCAACTTTTTCAAACAACAAATTCAAAGTGCGTCCTCTTCCAGTGAACAAAAACAACTGATTAATCAAGCTGATTTTATTTTAAATATTAACACCTTTGATCAACAAAGAAAAATTGCTCAAAAAACACATCTTTTAGCCTCAAGCATCTTGGCTGGAATGTATTTTTTCAACCACATGCAATTAGGTGTTTTTTTGATGGCTGAAGCGCTCATCACCACTTCTACAAATATTTTTCGATTTTTAGACGCTCAAAAACAACTTTATCATATCAAAAAGAATCTACCTTTAAATGTTTTTATTCCAACGAGCGAAAGACAACGCTTTTAAAGGTGAAATATACTTGCAAAAAAAGTTTTCTTATGGTATAAATAACAACTATTTATAAAAACGTATCAAACAATAGGATATCAAATGGATACAGATACAAAATCAAACAAATTAAATAAAATAAATACAACAAATATACAATCAAACAAAAAAACAACAAAATCTCCAGAAATTTTTAGAAATCCAACTGTTATTTTAGCATTAACAGCTATAGGAGTTTGTTTCAGCACTTGTACATACAGTGTTGCAATAACACCTTTTTTAAAGACAAAACCTCTTTTAAAACAAAACATTTTATTAACCAAACCTCAACAAAATTTTGAAAGAGATTCTCACTAAAATTTAAATAATGAATCAACAAAAGGATATTTTGTATCCTTATATATACGTATTAATTAAGGAATAACATGAAAATTAACGATAAAGAACCCTCTGAAATATTAGAATACGGCGCTATTTTAGCAGCCTTCGCAATGATTGGTGGAACAACCTATTACCTATACGATTATGCGCAAAAACACAGGCATCATGATAAAAAAAAACCAGCTATCCACGCCATTGAAACAAAAAAAGTTTCAACCTCGCATCCCATATCAAGCATTCAATTTTTGAATAAAAATAATCAAAATACAAAATAGGTATTCCCATGGATTTGCATGAAAAAAAATGTTGTGACTGTCTAGATGAAGAAGATAATAAGGAACTCACAACTCAAGAAAAAATCAAAGAGTATATTGAAGATCATTCAGATTCACTTGGTTGCCTTTTATCTTTAGCCATATTGGGGGGAATTATTGTTGGAAGCTATTCCCTTTACAATCATTTTGAAGAAAAACACCAACAAGAAGTTGCTCAAAAAATCCAAGCTGAACAAGATATGAAAGCCATTGAGCCTCTTTACATTCAAAAGGTGCTAGAGCTTTCTAACAAGATAACTAATTCAAATATAAAACACTCTTTGCAAGCCGCCAAATACCTTGTACTCATTGAAACGCCAGCCAATGAAAAATCACTTGACATGCTTGGTGAAAAGTATCTTGAAATCTATCAACATGCTGGTAATAATGTTACATTTCAAGAAAAACTTTTTGAAGAGTTAGATCGTATTCAATTGCAAAATAATGAAAACGCTTCAACAAAAGCGCAAGAAACACCAGAATCTTCAGTTTCTATCCAATTCAAAAAAAATCCATATGTAGAAATTGTATTTAAAAACCATTTCATTCACACAAGATAACTTCTTGCATAAAAATTCATTCGCTTATATACTCAGTTATAAGAAGGAGAAAATATGCAAGAATATACTTTAACCACATTATTGTTGTTTCAATTATTTTTAATTTTATTAAACGCTGTTTTTGCCTGCACAGAAATTGCTGTAATTTCCATGAATGATGGCAAACTCAAAAAAATGGCTGAAGATGGTCACAAACGCGCCAAATGCCTCGTCAAATTAACAAATCAACCTGCCAAATTTTTAGCAACCATTCAAGTTGGCATTACATTTGCTGGCTTTTTAGGATCGGCATTTGCTGCTGACAACTTTTCAGACAGAATGGTTTCTTTTTTAATTGAAATGGGTGTTAATCTTTCAGCTCAAAAGTTAGATGTTATTTCCGTTCTTGTTATTACCATTATTCTTTCTTATATCACCTTGATTCTGGGAGAATTAGTCCCCAAACGCATTGCCATGCACCACGCTGAAAAAATTGCTTTATTCATGGCCTACCCTATTTTTATAATTGCAAAAATATTTTCACCCATTGTCTGGTTTTTAACCTTTTCAACCAATATGGTTCTCAAACTCTTTTGCATTCAAGAAGAAAATCAACAAAACAATATCACAGAGGAAGAAATTCGCATGTTGATTGATATTGGCACACAAAATGGCACCATTGACCAGCAAGAAAAAAAACTGATTCACAATGTTTTTGAATTTGATGACAAGTTAATATCTGAAGTTTTAACCCACCGTATGAATGTGAAATTTATTAATATCAACGAAGATTTAAAACTTTGGGAAGAAAAAATGCTAAAAAACCAATTTTCAGTTTATCCCGTTTATAAACAAACACATGATAATATTATTGGCACCATTCGATTTAAAGACTTTTTCAAGCATAAACATTTAAAAAAAGATGAATTAATTCAAAATATTATATACCCAGCTCAATTTATTCCTCAAGCTGGGCACATTGATGAATTGTTCAAATCCATGCAAAAAAGCAGAAATCATTTTGCTGTTACCGTTGATGAATATGGTGCTGTTACTGGTATTGTTACTATTTCTGATTTATTAGAAGAAATTGTTGGATCTTTGAATGATGATTTAAATGCACCAAAAGAAGAACCCAGAATTAAAAAACACATTAAAAATGAATGGATTATAAAAGGGAATACACCCATTACAGAAATTGAAAAACTTTTAAAACTTAAATTTCCTGTTGAGGATTATGATACAGTTGGAGGATTTATTTTATCAGCAATGACAACCCTTCCCTCATCGATGAAAAAGGTAAAAGTGCAATTCGAAAACATTTATTTTGAAGTTTTAAAAGCCAAAGGGCATAAAATTGAAACCGTTTTGATGAAAAGAGAGCCCCTTAGCACAGACATAGATAACAAAAAAGCAGAATAAAAACAAGGAATAATAAAAAAAACAAAAAAAAATTAAAAAACACAAAAAAAAGCATTGACAAGGAGAAAAAAATTATATATGATACCACCTATGTTGAGCAAAAAACAATGAGTGCGTAGCTCAGCTGGTAGAGCACCTGACTTTTAATCAGGTGGCCCTGGGTTCGAATCCCAGCGCGCTCACCATTTATAAAAACACCACCCATGAAGGGTGGTGTTTTTATAAATGATTGGCGCACTTTGGTGAACATTAACTTTAAAACGAGAAAAGGGGCTTTTTAATGCACAAAAACATCACAAATATGTTGCTAAAAGGATTAAATAAAGACCAAGAACAAAGCGTGTTAGAAACCGAAGGTTATGTACGCATTATTGCGGGTGCAGGTAGTGGTAAAACTAGAGTGCTAAGCCACAGATATGCTCATTTAGTATCGAATTTAGGTATTTCTACTAAAAACATTCTTTGCGTAACTTTTACAAATAAAGCCGCTCAAGAAATGAGAAAACGTATAAGAAATTTGATTGGGGATTATGATACTGCGTATATTGCGACGTTTCATGGTTTCTGTGTGACAGTTTTGCGTGAGGATATAAGTACAGTAAACTATCCAAAACAATTTATTATTCTCGATAATGAAGATAAAAAAACTATTTTAAGAAAAATTTATGATGATTGCAAAATAACCCAAAGTGATATAACTTTTACAAAAGCAATAGAATTTATTGATAAAAATAAGAATATAGAGTCTTTAATAAATTTTAATGAACAAGAAGTGTTAAAAAAATATAATGATTATAAAAATAAAGATAATAT
>JAZSGT010000025.1:0-54865 GCA_045532865.1 Alphaproteobacteria bacterium | reverse complement strand
CTTGATAATTTTGCATTTAATGTGTTGGTTAATATACCAATTGTATCACCATCAGAATCAAAACTATTATTATTTGTAACAGAAGCGATTGTTGATAAATTTGTATCTAATACACCAGCACTTTCAACAGCTTGTAATGACGCTTTTGTGGCATTTAATGTCGCCCCAGATGAAATGGTTGTATCTCCTCCAACAGAAGAAGCCCCATCTATTATTCCTTCTAATGTAACCGTTCCACCTGTCACATCTAATGCATTTTGAATAGCTGTATCTGTTAAACTTGCTGTCCCACCTGTGTTGGTCAACTCTGTCATTGAACTATTAGTTGCTAACAATGTCCCTGCATTTTCAACTGTGGATAAAATCGCATTGTTTTGAGTCGTCAAAGAGGCATTAGCTCCAACTGTTGTTTTTCCATCAACTGTTATACCACTTAAATCAACCGTTCCAGCTGTTACATCTAATGTCCCACTAATTTGAGCCGATGTTAAAGTTGCTGTTCCACCTGTGTTTGTTAAACTTTCAATTGTGCCACCAGATGCCGTTAATGTGCCACTATTTGTGAGTATGTCTGTAACATTCGTACTTGATAATTTTGCATTTAATGTGTTGGTTAATATACCAATTGTATCACCATCAGAATCAAAACTATTATTATTTGTAACAGAAGCGATTGTTGATAAATTTGTATCTAATACACCAGCGTTTTCGACTGCTTGTAATGACGCATTTGTGGCATTTAATGTCGCACCAGATGAAATGGTTGTATCCCCTCCAACAGCGAGTGGATTTGTCGTACCTATTAATGTAACTGTTCCACCTGTCACATCTAATGTATTTTGAATGGCTGTATCTGTTAAACTTGCTGTCCCACTTGTGTTACTTAAACTTGCAATTGAACCATTTTCAGTGGTAAGAATCCCCATATTTTCAACACTCTGAAAGAGAGTATTTTTTGCATTCAAAGTTGCATCTGGACCGACACCCGTCAGCCCACCAACTAGGACAAGATTTGTTAGTCCTGTTTCATCTGTTGTTCCTGTCAACGTGACAATACCACCCCCAATAGCCAACGTATCTACAATAGATGTATTTGTTAACTCGGCAACCCCATCATTCTCAATATTAAATATTGTACCACCATTGGATACGAATGTTCCAGTATTTACAACTCTTCCATCCGTTGAGGTGTTAGTAAAATAAAGTGTCCCATTATTACCAATAGTTGTAGCATCAGACTCCGGAATCCCTTCAAGAAATACCATATCAACATTGTTAAAACTAGCTTCTGCCCCTGCTTCAACATGAATAATTTCAAAAGCTGCCTTAATTGTCAAATCCTGAACTGTTAACTTTCCACTTGTTGAGGCTACATCAAATAAGTTTGTATAATCAGATCCATTTAACACATAATCTGATGGATCAATTGTGGGCCCTGTATTGGCTGTCCCTTGAATTATTTTATTCCCTGCACCAATAGTTTCTGTGTCAGCGTCTGTTACTGTATAGATAATTGGATCTGTCCCCGTTCCATTTTGTGAAATGTCAAAAACAGCCTCACCATCTGAACGAATAACGTCCCCCAATGTTGTGGCAGATGCTGAATAAGCAAACAACGAGCCTGCAACAACAATTGCATTTAGATATGCGCATTTTTTTAAGATATCTAAATATCTGGCTTTGAGTTCTTTGATGGCAGTGCGGGACAATTTCATGGTATACCTCTTTTTTTACGCGTTAAAATACTGCATAAACCTATGCAAAAGTGTAGCTACACTTTAGGATTAGCAGATAAAAGTTAATAAATAGTAAAAAAGACTTAAAAAATTAAAATAACGCCTTGTTTTTACAAAATTTCTTTATGTTAATTTTCATTTTTCAACGCATCAAACATTTGTTTCATGGTTGGATTGTTCCTTGTTAAGCGTTTAACTGTTAAATCTTGCGCCCTATTATTCGCCAATCTCAAGTTATTTTCAGACGATAATAACGCATCTTTTGTTTTTTGAAGATGATCAATGGTCTTATCAATTTCGTCAATCGCTTTTCTAAATTTATCACTGGCTAATTGAAAATTACGTGAAAACTTATCTTTAAAATCATTCATATCATCTTCAAATTTTGAAATATCGATATTTTGATTTTTAAATTCTGCCACTTGTTTACGATATTGAACAGAATTAAGCGCTGCATTTCTAAGCAAAGAAATCATAGAAATAAAAAACTGTGGCCTAATTACATACATTTTTGGGTATTTGTGCGAAACATCAACAATTCCCGTGTTATAAAGTTCATTATCAGCTTCCAACAAAGAAACCAACACAGCATATTCACATCCTTTTTCATTCCTATCCTTATCCAATTCCTTAAAGAAATCTTCATTTTTGTGCTTTGTAGCCGTTGTTGACATTTCGTTTTTCATCTCAAACATAATGGAGATAAACTCAATCCCATCTTCTGTTGATTCTTTAAAAATGTAATCCCCTTTACTCCCCGTTTTTGAATCATTATCTTTTTCAAAATAAGCATTTGGAAACGCTGTTGAACGCAATTTATTAAATTCAATTTCACAATGCTGTTCCAAAGTTTCCCCAACCATTTTGGTCGACATTTTTGTTTTTAAATCTTTATAAAAAGAAATTGTTTCATCCTTTGCTTTTAACTGAACTTCAAAATTTTCTTTCAAAGATTTTTCTCTCAACAAAGAATCTTTTTGAGAATCATTTAACTGCCCCTTTAATTTTAAAATTTCTTGTTCTTTGAATGCGATTTCTTCTTTTTGAATTGCCAATGCCTCACTTAGTGCCAAGGCTTTATCTTTATCAAAAGTTGAAACTTGCGCTTTCAACCGTTCCACCTCTTTTAAAATATCAAAAACAGCTTTTTCTTTTTCAGCATTCATTTTCATTTGAAGTAATTGCAACTCTTGATTTTTTTCTTTCACAACTTGAGCTGTTTTCTCATTTATTTCTTTTTCAAATTCAACATTTCGAATTTGGGATGCAATCAAAGCATAATCTGTTTCATCAACCGTAAAAACATTTTGGCATTTTGGGCATTTAATTTCTGGCATTTTTTCCTCTCTTAAATTTTTGATTTGATTGTAGCAAAAAATCATAAAAAGTCAAATAAAAAGCCTTTTGAATACAACTCAAAGTTCAATTGAATAGCTTATATTTATCCCCATATTTTAAATGTTATTAACAAAAAAATAAACCCGTTACTCCAGATTATGTTCCTCCCTTCATAATCTGGAGTTTCAAAAACAATCTTGACATTTTTAATCAAGTTGCGATAATAAAAAAAATTTAATATCAACCCATTGTTATCGTACATGAAAAATAAATTTAAACTCATCACATCAACAACTCTTATTTCTTTATTATGTATATATGGATATCAAAAAATCACAACACCTACTATATCTGTTGTTATGCCTGTTTACAACCGTGCTGACTTACTACCAAGAGCAATCGATTCCATTTTAAATCAAACTTACAAAGATTTTGAATTAATCATTGTTGATGATGCATCAACAGACACTTCTGCTATCATAGCACAACAATATGCTCAAAAAGATAATCGTATAAAATTATTTATCAATGATGAAAATAAAGGTATCTCTTTTTCAAGAAATAAAGGTATGGATAAAGCAAAAGGAAAATATATTGCAATCATGGATTCAGATGATCAATCTCTTCCTTTCCGACTTGAAAAATCCATCAAAATATTAGAAGAAAATCCCAAATATGTAGCTTTAAGTGGTACTGTAATCGATATAAAAGATAAACTTTCAGCACAAGAGATTCTTAAGTGGAACAAATACACACCTGTTAAAAATAATTTTGCAATTTCTTTTATCTTCAACAATACTTTTCCTAATGCTGCGGCTATTTTTAAAAAAAGTTTTGTTCAAAAACATAATATTCGATACAATGAATCTTATATTTCAGCTGAAGATTATGATTTTTGGAAACAATTTATATTTAATGGTGGAGAGTTGTTAACAATCTATGAGCCATTTACTTTTGTTCGATATCATTTTTCAAATTCAAATGCTTATTATGAGGACATGTTAAAAAACTCAAAAAAAATTCATCAAGAACTTATTTCAAGATTTTTTATACCTGAGGATAAAGAGATTCAAGTTATTTATCCATTAGATGAAAAATGTGCTTTACTTGAAAAAATTGAAACAGTCAACAAGCAAAAACAAATTGTTCCTCAAGAAGATATTAGCTTCTATAAGAATTCTTTTTGTCCACCTAAAACAAACGAAAAATATTACATCACTGACTCGAATACAGAAGACTATATTTATAAAAAAGAAAATAAATATATAAAATTATCCACAGGTGAAGAAATAACATTAAAAAAAGAAAATAATTCTATTACAATTCAAACAAAAGATAATCAATCTTTCACATATAAAAAACATCCTCAAAAAAATGTATACACATATTTATCAAACACACATTATAAAGTTATCCACAACGCTTGGTCAGATACTTTAATTCAACAAGAAGATAAAAATATTTTTTGCAGAAGCCAAGTTTCAGATTGTGGAACTCTACTCGTTCAAAATAAAAATATGTTAAAAATTAAATGGGAGCAAACTTCATACCCCATTGAAACATTTATTTATGACCCCCAACAAAAAGCTTATGTTCAACAAAAATAAATTTAAAAACTCATTTTAAATAAATTTTTTTTCAATAAAAAAGGGAGCTTTTAGCTCCCCCTTTTTTATTTTCTTCTTTCCAATCGTTTTTGAAGCAACAAAAGTTCAGCTTCAAAATCTTGAGGAAGACGCTTTTGTTTTCTAAGTGTTTTAAAATAATCACTTTGCGCTTTAACATCTGACAATGCCATATCAACATCAACACTCATCAATTCATTAAAGCATTCTTCCGTCATACTCAAACCTTTCCATCTCAAGTCTTCATATCGTGGAGAATATCCAAAAACACTTTCAGTTGCGTTTGCTTGCCCATTAACGCGTTTTACAATCCATTCCAAAACACGCATGTTTTCACCAAACCCAGGCCACATAAAGTGTCCTTCCTTATCTTTTCTGAACCAGTTGACACGGAAAATGAGTGGTTTTTTATCAAGCTTTGCGCCCATTGAAAGCCAATGTGACCAATAATCACCCATATTGTATCCACAAAATGGCAACATGGCCATTGGATCTCTTCTAATTTCTCCTGTTTTGCCTTCAGCTGCCGCTGTTTTTTCGGAACCCATTGTACTGGCTAAAAACACACCATGTTGCCAATTATATGATTGATAAACAAGAGGTGTGTTACTTGCTAAACGCCCCCCAAAAATAAATGCATCAATTGGAACGCCCACAGGATTTTCCCATTCTTCATCAATAGATGGACATTGACTTGCAGGAGCTGTAAAACGTGAATTTGGATGTGCTGCTGGTCTTCCACAATCTGGTGTCCAATCATTCCCTTGCCAATCAATCAAATGTTTTGGAGCCTTTTCAGTTAAGCCTTCCCACCAAACATCACCATCATCTGTTAAAGCAACATTTGTAAAAATGGTATTTGCTCTACATGATTCAACAGCATTTTTATTTGTTTTTATTGAAGTACCCGGCGCAACACCAAAGAATCCAGCTTCTGGATTAATTGCTCTTAATTGACCTGTTTCATCCGGTTTAATCCATGCAATATCATCTCCAACAGTTGAAACTTCCCAATCAGCCATTGCTTTTGGGGGAATAAGCATTGCCATATTTGTTTTACCACATGCACTTGGGAATGCAGCTGCAACGTATGAAGTTAATCCCAATTTTTTATTTTTAAGTCCTACAATGAGCATATGTTCTGCAAGCCAACCATCTTCTCTTGCCATAGTCGTTGCAATACGCAATGCCAAACATTTTTTACCCAAAAGAGCATTTCCACCGTATCCACTCCCAAAAGAGATAATTTCTTTTGTTTCTGGAAAATGCGTAATATATGTTTTTTCAGGATTACATGGCCATGCAACATCTTTTTCGCCTTTTTTAAGAGGTGCCCCAACAGAATGAAAGCAACGGACAAAATCTTTATCTTTTAAAACAGTCCACACTTTTTTACCCATGCGTGTCATAATACGCATATTTGCAACAACATAAGGGGAGTCTGTAATCTCAACCCCTATTTGTGCAATATTTGAACCCAATGGACCCATAGAAAATGGAATAACATACATAGTTCTACCACGCATGCAACCTTTCATTAATTTTGAAAGTGTTTTCTTCATCTTTTTAGGAGGTGCCCAATTGTTTGTCGGTCCAGCATCAATTTCTTTTTCAGAGCAAATAAATGTTCTGCTTTCAACACGAGCTACATCTTTTGGGTTTGAACGAGCCAAAAAACTATTGGGACGTTTTTTAGGATTCAAAGGAATAAAAGTTCCATTTTCCACCAAAAGTGAACAAATCTTTTTATTTTCCTTTTCTGTTCCGTCACACCAATAAATTTCATCTGGCTCCGTTATCTTTGCAACTGAGTTTACCCAATCTATAACTTTTTGATTTTTTGTTGGATATTTTTCCATCTTTGTCCCTCTCCTAAAAAAGTGAATCATAAATTCATGATATCAATTAACCCTAAAAAGTCAAACCATTTTTTCAAAAAAAAGCATCACATATATTTAGATGTTTTTGTTTTTCAGCAAAGAAAAAAGTTGAAATTTGTATTATTTATTGCTAGCATAATAAAAAAAACAAAAGGACTAATTATGAAAAAAATTAAAACTCTTACATGTCTTTTCTTGAGCTCTTTTTTAGCAGCTTGTGCTGCTGGTGATGTATCTATCCCTGACACTCCTGTTGAACATCTTTACAATCAAGGGCATGATTATTTTACCCAAAAAGATTATGAAGAAGCTGCTCGTTATTTTGATGAAGTTGAAAGACAGCATCCATATTCTATTTGGGCCCCAAGAGCTCAAATCATGACAGCTTATTCATTCTATCAAGCTGATAAATATGATGATGCCATTTTAGCTCTTGACAGATTTATTCAACTTCACCCAGGCAACAAAAATATAGCATATGCGTATTATCTCAAAGGCCTTTGTTATTTTGAACAAATATCAGATGTAAGCCGTGAACAAAAAATGACTGAAGATGCGTTAGATACATTTAAGGAATTAATCTATCGTTTTCCAAATTCTGTTTATGTTCCAGATGTCAATGTAAAACTAAAAGAAATTGCATCTCACCTTGCAGGAAAAGAAATGTCTGTTGGTAGATATTATTTGAAAAATAAAGAATACTTGCCAGCTCTTAACCGTTTTCAATCTGTTTTAATTGAGCACCCTCACGCAAATCAATCATCAGAAGCGTTATACAGGTTAGCGACTTGCTACACGGCTCTTGGTATGATACCTCAAGCTATTCAAATGCAAGCATTGTTGGTTCACTATTATCCTAAAAGTCCATGGACAGCAAAAACAAATCAAATGATTCAAAAATATACTAAAGAGAAATAAATGCTTACATCCCTGTCAATTCGTAATGTTGTTTTAATTGACAAGCTTGATTTAACTTTTGAAAAAGGCCTGGGCGTTTTTACTGGAGAAACCGGTGCTGGAAAGTCAATTTTGCTTGACTCCCTTTCTTTGATTTTGGGTGCAAGAGCAGATACTTGCCTTGTAAGACATGAAGAAAATCAACTTTCTGTCACTGCTGAATTTTCAAATATTCCTACTTCTGTTTTAGATATTTTAAACGAACAAGGGATTGAAATGGAAGATGACACTTTAATCATCCGACGAATTGTTACAAAAGAAGGGAAAAATAAATCCTTTATAAACGATCAAAGTGTCAGCGTTGCTCTTTTAAAATCAATTGGTGAAAATTTAGTAGAAATTCATGGACAATTTTCAACACACGGGTTATTAAATCCTGCGACTCATCTTTCTTTATTAGATCTTTTTGGCAAATTAAACACGGAAACTCAAAAAACAAAAGAACTCTGGTCCATCTATAAAGAAGCACACAATGCGAAACAAAATGCTTACAAAAAAATAGAACAATTAACTCAGCAAAAAGAATATATAGAACAAAGCTTAATTGATTTGGAAAATATTAACCCTCAAAAAAATGAAGAAACCACTCTTATTCAAAAAAGAACAACTTTAATGAATAGTGAAAAAATTCTTGAATGCACAAATACGGCTTTTCAATTATTAGGCGATGATACTAAAGGCATTTCACACCAACTTAACCTCGCTATTAGACAAATAGAAAAAGCATCAAAATACGAAGAAGCAACATTTAAAGAAGTAGCCGAATGTGTTTATCAAGCGCAAGATTTAATTTCTGAAACGCTTGAAAAATTAGAACAGATCACAAGCAATTGGGGAGACACATCTGAATTACCAATTATTGATGATCGACTTTTTTCTTTAAGGGCACTAGCCAGAAAACACCAAACAAGCATTGATGAATTACCAGCTCTAATTGAAAAATTACGCCAAGAATTAAATGATATTGAAAAAGCTGATTTTCTTTTAGATAAGTTATCCAAAGATGAAGAACTCGCTTTAACTAATTACCTTAATCAAGCTGAAATTCTATCTCAAAAAAGACAAAAAGCAGCTCAACTTCTTGACAAAAGTGTCAAAAAAGAATTACCAGCCCTCAAACTTGAAAAAGCCGATTTTAAAACACATATTTCAAAAAAAGAAACTTATTCTGAAACAGGTATTGACAATGTTGAGTTCCTTGTTTCAACAAACAGTGGCACACCTTTTTCTTCGTTAAACAAAGTTGCATCTGGTGGAGAACTTTCAAGATTTATGTTAGCTCTGAAAGTTAACTTAGCAAAAGAATCTGCTTTGCCAACATTAATTTTTGATGAAATTGATAGTGGTGTCGGGGGGGCAACAGCAGATGCTATTGGATCAAGATTGTATCGCCTTTCTAAAGAATGTCAGGTTTTATCTGTTACCCATGCACCACAAGTTGCATCATATGGAGAACAGCATTTTACGGTTTCAAAATCTGAAAAAGAAGGGAAAATCATCACGTCTGTTAAAAAACTAGATGAAAAGTCGCGTTTAACTGAAATTGCACGCATGCTTTCTGGTTCAAAAATCACACAAACAGCAGAAAGCATGGCAAAAGAATTGCTTGAAAAACAACTCTTACTTTAATATGTACAATTGGAGAATCATATGCAAAAAAATGTTTCTGATTTAACTTATGAAGAAGCTCAAAATGAACTTTTATTTCTTGCGAATAAAATACATGAATTAGACATTGCTTATCACCGAGATGATGCTCCACTTGTTAGTGATGCTGAATATGATCGTTTAAAACATCGCAACACCGATATTGAAACCAGATTTCCAGAACTTATCAGACCTGATAGCCCTTCTTTTCGTGTGGGTTCAAAAATATCTGATGATTTTAAAAAAATTACACACTCAGTACCTATGTTATCTTTAGGGGATATTTTCACTGAAGATGCCGTTTATGCTTTCGTTGATAAAATCAAAAGATTTTTAGGTCTTTCGGAGAATGACCCTCTAGAAATGGTTGCCGAACCAAAAATTGATGGCCTTTCTTTTTCAGCTGTTTACAAAGATGGATTACTTTATTCTGGGGCAACCAGAGGTGATGGCTCAACCGGAGAAGACATTACAAATAATTTAAAAACAATTAAACAGCTACCCCTTAAACTTCAAGGTAAAAATACTCTTTTTGACACACAAATCCCCAGTCTTATTGATATTCGTGGGGAAGTTTACATGTCAAAAAAAGATTTTTTTGAACTCAACAAAATTCAAGAAGAAAAAAAACAAAAAATATTTGCAAACCCAAGAAATGCTGCTGCCGGTTCATTAAGACAATTAGATTCAAACATTACCGCAGAAAGAAAACTAAGCCTTTTTGCATATGCGTGTGGCGAAAACTCATCAAACCAATTTAAAACCCACTTTGAATATTTACAAACACTAAAAAAATGGGGCTTCCCTGTTAATCCAGAAATTAAAATTTGCAAAAACACAAAAGAAATGATTGATTTTTTCAACAAATTGTCTGAAAAAAGAAGTTCTTTAGATTATGATATTGATGGTGTTGTATATAAAGTTAACAACTTAGAGTTACAACAAAGATTGGGCTTTATTGCAAGATCTCCAAGATGGGCAATTGCACATAAATTCCCTGCCGAACAAGCCATCACTAAATTATTAAATATTCGCATTCAAGTTGGAAGAACAGGCGCTCTTACACCTGTTGCTGATTTGGAGCCTGTCAATGTTGGTGGTGTGATTGTAAAACATGCTACATTACATAACAAAGATGAAATTGACCGTAAAGATATTCGTATTGGAGACACCGTTATTGTTCAACGCGTTGGAGATGTTATCCCTCAAATCGTACAATCTATTCCTGAAAAAAGAGAACCCGATTCTAAACCTTTTGTTTTTCCAACAGTTTGCCCAATTTGTGGTTCTATCGCAAAAAAAGAAGGTGAAGATGCTATCATTTATTGCACAGGAGAACTCATATGTCCTGCTCAACAAATTGAAGCACTCAAACATTTTGTATCAAAAGATGCCCTCAATATAGAAGGCTTAGGCGATAAAAATATTGAAACATTCTTTAATATTGGTTGGATTAAAAATGCGCTTGATTTGTTTTATTTAGAAGAAAACCACGCCCTTGAACTTATTTGCAAAGAAGGATGGGGAACAAAATCTGCTGAAAAACTTTTTGACGCTATAAAAGAGGCAACTAAAATTTCATTGGAAAGATTTATCTATGCATTAGGTATTCGTGAAACAGGAACAGCAACAGCTAGACTACTTGCAAAACAGTTTATTTCATGGGAACATTTTTATAATACTGTACGACAAGAAAATGCTTTGGATATTTTAACCCAAATCGAGGGAATTGGTCCTGTTATGGCTGATTTTATTGTTGATTTTTTTCAAGAACCACACAATCAACAACTCCTTGAAGGATTAACAAAAAAAATATCTGTTTTAGACTTTGTAGCCCCACAACAAAAGGAAACACCTTTTTCCAACAAAACACTCATTTTTACTGGAACACTTGAAACAATGACCAGGTCAGAAGCAAAAGCAAAAGCCTTGAGTATGGGAGCAAAGGTCGCAAGCTCTGTTTCAAGCAAAACAGATTTTGTCATTGCAGGAACTGCTGCCGGAAGCAAGCTTACAACAGCTGAAAAATTAGGCATAACTATTTTAAGTGAAAAAGAATTTCAGCAAATGCTTGACGCCTAAAAAAAAAGAAGATATGATATAAGTATAGGGGAATATATTATATCTCATATGAGGTAAGAATGGCGGACGAAAACGAAGTAGAAGTAAAAGAAAAAACAGAGGTATTGACCAGACCTGCTTATGGCTTGGGTGCTGAAGGTGAATTATTAAATCAAATTGCAGCTCCTGACAGAAAAGAAGAGCGTGAAAAAGAAAGAAAAAAACGCAAAAAAACACACCAAAAGCAAATTTATTCTATTTCTTTTATCGTGTTAATGCGCACAACGCTATTCCTTGATGCTATCAAACGTAAATATAAAAAACTCTTCCAAATTCTTTCATATATCTGGGGGTTTATTATTTCACTTGTTTATGCAGGTGGAATCACTATGATTTTAACAATTAACTATGCACGAACCCATTTTCCCATTATTGTAGAAACATATCTTAAACACCACAATATTGAAGTAGAATCATTGGAAGTTTCAGATAATACACTCTCTCGAATAAAACTTTCTAATGTTCAAGATGCTAGTAGAACATATCGTATTCGAAATATGAATCTTTATTCATCTTTTGGTGATTTTTTACGCAAAAAAGTTCACCGTATTGAGTTTGACTATTTAACAGTAAAAATCAAAGACAATGAACAATCTGTTGATTTGAGTCCCTTATTTTCACTTTTGTTAAATCTAGATAAGCAACAAGACATTGATATTTATTCCGTTGTTATTAAAAATGCCTTACTTGAAATCGAAGGTAAAAATTACAAAATCCCAGTTAACTTTTCTTTAGATGCACAATTTGGCTCCAAAAGCACAATGAATGTGCCTTTGCGCATCAGAACAGACAACACAAATTTAATGGGAAATTTAACACTTGAAAAAACAGGAACTGACTTTATTTGGACACTTAGAAATCTAAGAGGAACAACCAATTTATTAGATAAAAAAACAGAAAATCTATCCGGTTCTGTTACTTTAAAAACAAAGGAATTATCACCAATATACATTAAAATTGACACTGTCTTTTCTCTTGGCCAAACATCAAAAAACGTTGCCATTGAACTTTCTAGTAAGAAAAAATCATTTGAAGGAAATTTGCGTTTTTCAAAAAAACTTAAACAAGAAAATAAAGAACAACTTATTTCTGAATTCACCTTGGATTTTGATGGACTTCAGTTAAATTCTTTTTCAAATATAACATCATTAAATCCAATTGATGTTAACATTACAAAAATAGGAAATCCTTCATTTGAAATTCAAAATCTTTTTGGAACACTCTACGGTAATTTATCTTGTACAAACCTTGAATGCTCATATGATGTCACAGATACAACACCTATTACTGTTGGAAAAGTAACCTATAAAGATGGTGTTAACACATATAAAAACACTCAACCAATTACATTCAGTGTCGTCCAACAAAATAACACTTTAAAAATATCCAACAATTTTTCATCTGTAAATATAAAAGGACACGATCTTGTTTTTGAGGGAATAAAAGAACCAGCCAATACAAAATTAAAATTAAATACCGAAACATTCTTAATAAAAACAGATGATTCAAATCCAGAAAGATCAGCTGCTTTTTCTGCACAACATCTAAACTTTAAAAATCCTTATCAAGAGATTAGAGATGCATCTGTATACATTAACGACATTTACCATGTTGAAAATCAATATGCTCTGAGCTCATCATACATCAGTCTTGAAAATAATGATATTATTAAAAAACCATTTTCTTTAAGTATTCATTCTGAAAATGGAAAAACACAAGCAAAAGCTTTATTTGCTGATGAAAAAATCCAAGCTAATTTCAATGGAAGTGTCAATTTAAACTCAGGTCATTTTTCTGGTACAATTTTTATTCCTCCATTACATCTTGAACAAATTAAAGACTTACCTCAAATTTCAACTCTTTTTCCAAGTGATATCCAAAACTTATCAGGACAAGTTTCTTTATATGGTAATATTGATTGGAAAAGTGATAAACAAATTTCAGGACCACTTTATCTTTCTTTAAAAAATCTTTATTTTACAAAAGGAACTTCCAGAATTAAAAACCTGAACACTGTATTGACATTACAATCTTTACAACCATTTATTTCACAAGCAGCTCAAAATATTGCGATTGACGAGATAGAAGCCGGAATTCCATTGCAAAATATTCGCTCATCTGTTCGCTTTGAAAACCAACAACTTCGCATCTTTTCATTAAATGGTTCATTTGCTGGAATTCAGCTTGCTGCGGATAATATTACTATCCCATATAAAGCTAATAGCTCTTTATTGTATTTTAGAAATGGCTCGGTTAATTGGGATGATATTAATCCTTATCTAAAACCAGAAGGTCTTTCTTTAAAAGGAACTGGAAGTATTTATATTCCTGTTGAGGCAACACCTCAATCTATGCAAATTAAAAATGCTGAGCTCAAATTGCTTAATACAACATTAAAATATAACGGAAACAATCCTGAATTAAAAACAAGTTTATTTAAAAATGGAGATGAATACTTTATAAGAAGTGGTACATTGAATATCTCTTCTCAAGCAAACAATATCTTAGATGCTTATATTAATATTGAAGGTAGAGAAAAAAATGCAACAGAATACCATTTCTATAGAACGGACAAATCATTTAACTTTAATGAATTATTAAAACCAGAAGAAAATAATCCGATTCCAGTTCATATTATTAATCTACAAAACCAATTATCACTCAACTAAAGGAGTTTTTTACAAAAAAAATAGAACAACATACTCAAAATAATATAATTTTTTTATTCAACTTAAAAAAACACTTGCAAAAATTATATTTTTTGTGTATAAGTTAAACCCTATTGTAAGTAAAAAGACATCAATAGTTGATGTTTAACAAATTAGAAAAAGAGAGATTAAAATGGCAGTACCTAAGAAAAAAACATCCAAATCAAAAAAGAACATGCGTCGTTCACATTTGGCTTTGGGCACAAATGCTTGTATTGAATGTCCAAAATGTGGCGAATTAACACGCCCACATCATGTTTGTGAATCATGCGGTCATTACAATAAAAAAGATATTATTGTAAGCGAAACATCTGAAGCAAAATAAGGAATTTGACTGTTGAGTGAAACATTAGTCATATCAATTGATGCAATGGGGGGCGATAATGCTCCCCGATCAGTGATTGAAGGCATTAGCCGAGTCGCTAAAAAAGATCCATCTGTTTTCTTTTTTTTATACGGTGACGAAACACAAATAAAAAAATTGGCAGATGAATACAAACTCCCAGATACACGTTATAAAATTCATCATACAACTGATGTTATCAGTGGCGATGCAAAGCCTTCCATTGCTATTCGCAGTGGGAGAGAAAGCAGCATGTGGAAAGCCATTATGTCTGTACGTAACGGGTATTCAAAAGCTGTTATTTCAGCGGGAAATACTGGTGCTTTAATGGCTATGAGTAAAATTTGCCTTGGCACACTTCCAGGGATTGATCGTCCGGCTATTGCAGCTGTTTTACCAACAAGTAAAACACCACTCGTTGCACTTGATTTAGGTGCAAATGCAGAATGTGATTCTCAAAATTTAGTTGAATTTGCAATTATGGGTCACGTTTTGCACCGGGTTTTATACAAAACAGAACACCCAACTGTTGGGTTATTAAATATTGGTTCTGAAGAAACAAAAGGTCGTGATGAAATTCGCGAAGCTGCTTCAACACTTAAAGCTCTTGAAGATAAAATTAATTTCATTGGTTTTGTTGAAGGAAATGACATTTGTGCCGGCAAGGCTCATGTTATTGTTTCTGATGGTTTTTCTGGCAATATTGCATTAAAAACCATTGAAGGAACAGCCAAATTTATTTCGTCTATTCTAAAAAAAACAATCAGACAATCTTTTGTTTCAAAACTTGGTTTCCTTTTGGCAACCCCTGCTTTATTAAAAATGAAAAAAGAAGTGGACCCCAGAAATTATAACGGAGCCATGTTCTTGGGGTTAAAGGGAATATCTGTTAAAAGCCATGGGGGAGCTGATGGTTATTCTTTTGCTTGCGCTGTTGAATCAGCTATTCATATGGCAAAAAACGACCTATGCAACAAAATTAAAGAGGAACTTAGACATACAATTGACGTTGATGTTCCTGATGTTATTGTAGAATAAAAAAGGGTTATAAAATGATTAGATCTATCATTGCTGGTGTTGGTGGTTATCTGCCAAATAAAGTTTTAACAAATTTTGATTTAGAAAAAATGGTAGAAACCAGTGATGCATGGATAAAAGAAAGAACGGGAATTTGTTCTCGACACATTGCTGATGATGATCAAACAACCTCATCTTTAGCAACAAAAGCTGGTGAGACAGCATTAAAAAATGCTGGCATTTCAGGCCAAGATTTAGATCTTATTATTCTAGCAACAACAACTCCAGATGACACAACACCTGCAACAGCTATGCGTGTTCAAGCAGGATTGGGAGCTACAAATGCTTTCGCATTTGACGTTCAAGCAGCTTGTTCTGGCTTTATGTATGCTTTAAGCGTCGCTGATAAATTTATTAAATCAGGTAGCGTTAAAAACGCTCTTGTTATTGGAGCAGAAACTCTTTCTCGTATTGTTGATTGGAAAGATAGAAATACCTGTGTTCTATTCGGTGATGGAGCAGGCGCTGTTGTACTTCAAGCAAAAGAAATAAGCGATGACTCAACTCAAAGTGAAGGCATTCTCGATATTGTTTTGCACTCTGATGGCCGATTAAGAGATTTACTCACAACAACAGGTGGTGTTTCAAGAACACAAACAGCAGGATATGTCCACATGGAAGGTCGTGAAGTTTTCCGTCATGCAGTAACCAATTTATCCAATGTTGCTCAAGAAGTTATTGATAGAGTTGGTGTAACACTTTCAGATATTGACTATTTGGTTCCACATCAAGCAAATATCCGTATCATTGAAGGAACAGCTAAAAAATTAGACATAGATTTAGATAAAGTTATTATCACTCTTCCTGAACAAGGAAATACTTCTGCAGCATCAATTCCTTTGGCATTATATGAAGGCGTCAAATCACAAAAGCTAAAAAAAGGACATCTTGTCTTATTAGATGCAATGGGCGCAGGATTTACTTGGGCAGGTGCATTAATTAGATTATAATTTTTTTTATTCATAATAAAAAATACTTGAAAGTATTTATGTTTTATGACATTCTAACATTAGAAAATTTAAATTTATAAAGGAAAGAAAAATGACACAAAAAACAATTACACGAGCAGATATTGCTGATGCTATTTATCGCGAACTTGGTTTTTCTCATGCAGAATCATTCAAATTAATCGAACAAATGTTACAAGACATTATCACAGCATTATCAAATGGTGAAACTGTAAAAATTTCCAAATTTGCATCTTTTATTCCACACAAAAAGAAAGAACGTGTGGGTCGCAATCCAAAAACTGGTGTAAAACACGCCATTTCCCCTCGTACAGTTGTTTCTTTTAAAGCATCTAACACATTAAAAAACATGTTAAAAAATAGCTAATAGGAGTTTTAATGCTCAAAGCAGAAAATGCCTACCGAACCATTACTGAGGTTGCAGACTTGCTACAAGTTCCAGCGTCTGTTTTAAGATTTTGGGAAACACAATTTTACCAAATTAAACCTATGAAACGGATGGGAAGAAGGTATTATCAAGCTGAAGATGTTGTTTTATTAGCACGTATTCGAGATTATCTTTATAAAGAAGGCTTTACTATTAAAGGGGTTCAAAAACGTTTAAGAGCAAATAAATCATCAACAGCTCAAACATTGGAGAAAGACGCCACACAAAAAGCAACAGACAATCTCCTTCAAGAACTAAATGAGATTAAATCCTCCCTTGAAGATTATATATCATAAAAAAGAAGCGCTACTTTTATAGCGCCTCTTTTTTATATTATCTTGTTATTTTTTCTTTGTTCCACATCCACATCCTGGCATCTAAATCCCCTCCTTTCCTCTTTAAAATAAAAATTATTTACTTAAATAAAGTAAGAAATGCTTTTATACTTGTCAATAGAGAATATTTTTGATAGCCTTAACAAAAATTTATCTTTAAAAATTAGAATCATGACACAAAACATTAAAATATTTTCTCTTTTTTTTCTATGTTCATTTCTGTTTGGATGTGCACATAAAAATCCTTTAACGGAATTTCAGTTTCAAACCGTTACAGCACCACCCTATGTTTTAGCGTCATGGTATCGCATTGAGGCTCCAGGGGAGCCTGTTCGCATATATATTGAAGGAGATGGCCATTCTTTTGATGCTTATAACAGACCCACAAATAATCCAACACCTCACTCAACCTTTTTAAGGGATATCGCAGCAAAAGATCCCCATTCCAATGTGGTTTATCTAGCAAGACCTTGTCAATATTTGCAAACAAGCACCTGCTCACAAAATGATTGGACTTGCGCACGCTTTTCATCACAAATTATCAACAGCATGGAACAAACTGTGAATTTGTTTTCAAAAAAAGCACGAACGCAAAAAATTGTTTTAATTGGATATTCTGGTGGAGCCCAAGTTGCAGGATTAATTGCTATAAAACAACCTCAAAAGATACAAAAACTAATCACCATTGCAGGGGTATTGGATCAAGAGGCTTGGACAACATATCACAATGACACACCTTTAACAGGCTCTTTGAATCTTAATAACTATAAAGAGATATTAAAAGACATTCCACAAATTCATTTTGTGGGAGAAAAAGACAAGGTTGTTCCTCTCTCATTAACAAAAGAATTTGTTCAAGATGATACCAAGATTGTTATTGTTCCAAAAGCAAATCATCAAGATGGATTTAATAAAATTTTAAATGACATTTATCAAAGCAACTAGGAGTTGACATGAATAAAACAGTTTGGATTCTTGCAGACGACAGAATGGGAAATGTTAACCAACTCCTTGGAATTGTTGAATGTTTAAAATTCCCTTTTGAAAGAAAAGATATCAGATATACAAAATGGGTTAAATTACCTAATTTTGTTCGAGGAAAGTCTCTTATTGGTCTTACAAAAGAATCTCAAGAAACATTAAAAACAAACAATTATCCAGATTTGATCTTGAGTGCTGGAAGACGTTCTTTCCCTGTCGCTTTGTGGGTAAAAAAAATGTCCCAAAACAAAACAAAAATCATTCAATTGATGGGACCTGGAAAAGCTTATTTTAATGAAGCAGATTTAGTGATTTTGCCCGTTCATGATCAATACAAGGGAACACAAAAAAACGTTCTTTTAACCATTGGAACGCCTCACAGAATCACTCCTGAGCGACTTGTTGAAGAAAAGCAAAAATGGGAACCTATTTTTAAAAAATATCCAACCCCTCGCCTTTCTTTAATTGTAGGTGGCGCAACAAAAAATAAACCATTCACTCTTGATATGGCAAAAACATTATTAAATGATGTTTTAAAGCTCTCCCCTAAAAGTGTTATGGTTACAACTTCAAGAAGAACACCAGCTGAAGTAACTCAATTTTTAAAACAAAATTTACCAGAAGAAACAACCTTTTTCTATCAATTTGGTGACAAAACTGAAAATCCATATTTTGGATTAATTGCATGTGCAGATATGATTATGGTGACTGGAGATTCAATGTCTATGTGTTCTGAATGTTGTGCAACAGATGTTCCTGTTTTTATTTTTGCACCAAATGACATGATGAGTGAAAAGCATAAACGATTCCACAAGACTCTTTTTGAAAAAGGATATGCACTCCCTTCTGGAAGCCCAATCAAATCTGTAAAAGGAGGATTCAATCCTTCTTCTGAAATTGTTCAACATATAAAGAATTTATTTAAATAGGAGATATTCGTGCCTAAAATAACCGTTATCATCGCTCTAAATAGTACTGAAAATATTGCAAATTTATGTTTAGAAAGTTTAACTTTGCAATCTTTTAGTGATTTTGAGTGCTTATGTGTTAAACAAGATCAAGAAGAATATTCTTTTCTTTCTACTCTTACAAAAAAAGATTCTCGTTTTAAATTAATTAAAACACAAAATACACCCTTAACAAAATATGATTGTTATAATGAAGCGCTTTATCACGTTAAAGGTAAATATGTTCTATTTTTGAATGATACAGACATACTTCATGTTCAAGCCTTAGATATTTTTATTGATGCATTAAGATATACACATTCCAAAATTGCAACATCAAATCCTTTTTATTTTTCAACCTCAAAGGTATCAAAAAAACAAAAACAACCAATCCCTTTTGACAAGAGTGTATTGAAGAAGAAAAATCAAAATTTGTTAGCAGATCTTTGGCAAGAAAACCCTTTTCAAATTAATGGAAAATTAGAAGGAAAGGTCTTTGATGCTGAAACAATTTCATATCTTAAATTTCACACAAATTTAAAAGAATTTGCTCCATACTTTTTTATGGAACAATTCTATTCCTTAATCAAAGATAATGTTTACATTAAATACCCTCTTTATCTTTGCAGAAAAGAAGCTCACATTCCATCTATATCCTCTTTTGAAACACTTAATAATTTAAAAGAAAGAATTATTTTTGAATATGCATACTTTCTTGAATCAGGTCGTATTAATGGATACAATGCCATTGTTTTAAAAAGAAAGTGTTCTCAAGATTTTTTCAATGCTTTAAAACACGTTGTTTTACATACACCAGAAAGCACATTGATTTGTATCAATCAACAATTGATTAATCTGATTTTGGAAATTAAACAATATGATATGTTACAAGGATTAAGTTTATCCTTACTCCAAAAATTAATCATTCTTGCACTGGTTAAGAACAAACTTTCTCTTGCAAAAAAAGTTTTGAAATTTTTATTTTGATGCGTCTAATTTAATTTCATCGTATCTTTTTTTAATTTCTTGTATATCTTCCCACATAAGTGCTTTAGGAGATCCCGGTCTTGCAATAGGGTTTCTCAACAAGTATGATGGATGAAATATCGGCATCATTTTTGAACCATAAGGACCATCAAACCACTTTCCTCTTATCTTTGAAATTGCGCCAGCTTCTGGTAAAAAAGAGGTCAATGCCACACGACCACAAAGCAATATAATTTTTGGTTTTAAAATGCGAAGTTGTTCGTCTAAATAAAAACGACAAGCCTTTTTTTCTTCTGGTAGAGGATCTCTGTTTTCAGGAGGGCGACACTTTAATGTATTACAAATATAAACATCTTTTTCACGAGACAATCCAACCGATTCGAATATTTTATCAAGCAACTGACCTGCTCGTCCAACAAAGGGTTTTCCTTGCAAATCTTCATTTGCTCCAGGAGCTTCACCAATCAACACAATATTTGAGTTCGGAATCCCATCTGAAAAAACAATGTTTGTTCTTGTTTTTCCCAATGGACATTTTTGACAATTTAAACATTGTTGACGAATGCTTTCTAACTCTTCAAACATAAAAAACCTCCATTAAAAATCTTCTTTCACTTTACATAATATTTTATAAAAAAACAATATGTAAAAGTCTTCCTTGATTTTTTTATAAAATCTATGCTAAATAGAAAGAAAAACAGAGGTTTATATTTCATGAGAAAAAAAGATATACCCCAATTAAATGATCTTGTTCAATTTTTATCTAATAATATTTTTAAAACTCCCGTTGAATCCATTTATCAATTTAAACGTGGTGCATCGTCGTTTAATTATTTGGTAACACTAAAAAACAAAAAATATCTTGTCAAATTGGCATGGAAACATCAAAAATCAGGCGTCGAACGACTTGTTAAAATTATCAACATCCTTTCAGATCAAAATATTCCAACTGCCAAAGTAATTCCGCTGCAAGGGCAACTTATTTTTAATTACAAAAACAATTATGGTTTTGTTTTAGAGTTTGTTGAAGGAAGATCCTTACCTTCTTATAAAGTACAAAAAAAACACTTGTTTGAAATTTTGAATACATATAAAAATTTTCAAAAAATTTCTTTTAATGATAAAGAACTTCTCATTCCTGCATATAACTTTAAAACACTTCAAGAATCTTATTTAAAAAATTGCACTATTATGCTTGCAAAAACAAATCCTTTTTCATTATCCAATTTTTTGTTAAAAATGTGCCAAAAAGAACTTCAAAAAATAGGAGAATCATTTTTAAAAATTGATGAAAAACAAAAAGATATTATTCACGGTGATTTTCATCATAACAATATCCTTTTTAAAGAAAATAAACTCCTATCTTTCTTAGACTTTGAAGATGTTGGTTATGGATACGCAACAGAAGACTTGCTTCGTTTTGCACTATGCCTAACAGCCAGACAGCACTTTTTCTATCCTTCTAAAAACTCATTAATTAAATGCATTGATATACTCACCACCGAATTTTCATATCCTTATGAAAAATGGATAGTAGGTCTTAATTCTTTTGCGCTTCAAAAAATGAAAAAAGTATTTTCAAAACAAAGGTCTATATCTTTTGACTTAACAAGAAAACTCTTTCAACTCATTATTTTTATGAGAAAATACCACTTTATTACTAAGCTATTAAAAGAAAAAACACATTAATCTGCCAAACTTTTTTCTTTAGATACATCTTCATTCATCAAACCTGCTAATCGTGTAATTGTATGAATAACGTTTTCTGTGTTATAAGGAACATCTTTATTTTTTATCAAATTTGATTGAATAAGAGCTCTTTTTTCTGCATATTTCGATGATGTCCATACAAAAAATGGAACACTTGTCATCGGCATATTTGCAAGTTCTGAATGGCCTAAAATTTTTCGTGTTGTCGTATCAAAAACATCTTCTCCATGATCGCTAAAATAAAGACAATATGAAACGATATTTTCCTCTTTTAAAACATCTATAATTTTGTTTACAACATAATCCGTATAGCGAATACTATCATCATATGCATTGAGCAATATATGACCTTGTGTAGATAAATTTTTATGTGGCAAATTCTCTTTAAAAAAAGCCCACTCTGCAGGATATCTATTTGTATAAGCAGAATGTGATCCAATTAAATGAACAAAAATAACTTTTTTAAGAACAGATTTATCTTGAATTATTTTTTCAATATCGGGAATCATATCCCCATCAAAACCTGTTTTTTCAAAACGTTTCATCCCACTAAAATTATATGACTTTTCCCAATCTGCATGAGAAGATATAGCTGTTACCAAAGTATCTGATAAAGCATATTGATTTGATAACCAATATGTTTTAAATCCTGCTTGCTTAAAAAAGTCAACAATTGTCCCTTTCTGTGTTAAAAATTCAGGATGCTCTTTGTCTGCAAATGTTAAAACTTTTTCAAGAACAGGCATTGTTTGTGCAAAAGGCGAAACAACATTGTCAAAAACAAATAACTCTTCTTTTCTTTTATTTGAAAAAGGCGTCGTTTCTCGTTCATACCCATATAATGATAAATGGCTTCTATTAGCAGATTCTCCAATAATAACAATATACGTTTCAGGTTCTGTTTCCATCAAATCTGTTTGAATTTTTTCAAAAGGTTTTGATGTGTTTTTTGCCAATATCTTTTTTAATTCTCCATATGTTTTTTTATATTCAAAAAAATGATATATAACGTTACTATATGGATTCAAAACATAACCATCTTTAAATTTAAACCCTGTTTTAAACAAGTTTCTAATAAAAGGAATACTTAAAAGCACACAGATTAAACTTCCCATAATCTGTGTGCTTAAAGAAAAAGAAAAAGCCTCTATTTTGCACAAAAAGAATACTGGCAAACACAAAAACAAAACACCCAACAAAAAAAGAACCGGTGGAATGTTTTGTGTTAAAAACTCTTTTGTTTCTTTCATATTTGAAACAAACAATGTGAAAAAAGTATTCAATCCAATCCGTGTTTTAAATAAAAAGATATGCCCTAATTCTAAAAACATCAAAGGCATAAAAATAAAATGAATTATATATAAATATACCTTCAAATACTGAGGTATAACAAAAACAGGAAGCAAAACCAAAAAACAAACTGGAAATGTCCGAGCAACATCTTTTAAGAACAATTGATAAAATTGTTTGTTTTTTAAATTTGCCTGTTTTAATGACCTAAAAAAAGTATAAAAAAGAGGCAAAAAACCAATTAAAAAGATATATCCAACGGCTGAAAACAAATTTGACATTATTCCAATATCCTGTATAATAAAAACTTGCATGTATTTTACTGAAAGGGCTTAAAAATGTCAATCTTAATTAGACATATATTATTAGACAACAAACCTGTGGATATTTTAATTCATAAAAATAAAATTGAAAAAATTGCAGATCACATTCCAACAGCACTTTCAGATGAAATTATTCAAGCAGAAGGTAAAGCCATTCTTCCTGCTTTTTATAATATGCACACCCACTCACCTATGGTTCTTTTAAGAGGAATTGGTGAAGATAAAGATTTATTTAATTGGTTACAAAATGACATTTGGCCACGAGAAGAAAAATTAACAAGTGAACATGTTTATATTGCTTCACGTATGGCGATTTTGGAGATGATAAAAAGTGGAACAGTTCTCTTCAATGATATGTATTTCTTTATGGATGAAACCATTCGTGCCATTGATGAAATGGGCGTTAGAGGTCTTGTTTCATGTGTTGCCATGGATTTGTTTGATCCTCAAAAAACAACACAAAAGAAAAAGGATATGACTAAATTTATTCAAACCCCCTGTTCCTGCAAACAAGTTATCAAAACCATTGCCTGCCATGCTGTTTATACTGTTTCAAAAGAACTATTACAATTTAGCCGAGATTTAGCAAAAAAACATAATACTTATTTACACATCCATTTATCAGAAACTGAAAAAGAGGTTTTTGACTGTATTGAAAAAACAGGTCTAACACCAACAAAATATTTAGATAAACTTGGATTGTTAACACCCAAAACCATTCTCGCTCATTGCGTATGGCTTAATGATGAAGATCAAAACATTATTAAAGAAAGAGGCTGTTTAATTGCACATTGCCCGATTTCGAATTTAAAGCTAAATTCTGGTCAAATGCCTTTAAATACATATCTTAAAAAAGGATTAAAAGTTGCTCTTGGAACAGATGGCGCTTCTTCAAACAATGCATTAAGTATGTTTTCAGAAATGAAGGTTGCCGCTCTTTCTGCCAAAGGGGAATCCCATGATATAACTGCTGCGCCAGTTTCAAATATTTTAAAAATGGCTCAACAAACACCTGCTGAATTTTTAGGATTAAATTCTGGAGTTATTAAAGAAGGTGCATTAGCTGATTTTATTTTCATTGATACAAGAAACACCCTCACACAACCTATTAAATTTTTAAAATCACACTGTGTATATAGTCTCGACTCATCTTGTGTTTCAGATGTATGTATAAATGGGCGATTTGTACTAAAAAACAAAAACCACCCATTTGAAAATGAAATTATCGATTCGTTTTTATCTTTAACAGAATCATTTTTATAATTTCTCAACAGCATTATTATCAAGATTTCTCGTTTTATAAAGAGAAAGTGCAATCCCTAATGCTAAAATACCAAATGTTACAATTAAAGAAATACTTGTTGTAACTTTTAATCCAATATAAGGTAAGAAAATCTTTGAACCAATAAAAATTAAAACAAATGACAATGCATGTTTTAAATAAACAAATTTTGTCACTGCTTGTGCTAATAAGAAATAAAGTGAACGTAAACCCAAAATTGCAAAAATATTACTTGTATAAACAACAAAAACATCTTGTGTAATTAAGAAAATTGCAGGAATACTATCTATTGCAAAAATAACATCCATTGTTTCAATAATAACCAATGCTAAAAACAAAGGTGTAGCCACCCATTTTCCTGCTTCTTTGATAAAGAAATGTTCTTCATGCAATTTATTTGTCATTGGAATCCATTTCTTCATAAATGAAAGCATTTTTCCTTCTGAAGCTTCTGTATCCTTTGTTTCTTCATCATCATCTTTCATCGTTTCTTTTAACATTTTTGCTCCAGTATAAATTAAAAATGCAGAGAAAAGATACAACACCCAATGGAATTGACTAACTAACTGCGCACCTACCAAAATCATAATAGCACGCATAACTATCGCACCTAAAACACCCCAAAACAAAACTCTATGTTGATAAATTGCTGGAATGCTTAATGAGGTAAACACCAATGAAATCACAAAAATATTATCCATAGACAAACTAAATTCTACAAGATAACCTGTATAAAAAAGCATACCAATATCTAAACCTTTTTCATACAAAACAAACAAACCAAAAAGCAATGAAACAGCCATATATGACAAGCAAATTTTTAACGTGCCCTTCATTGAAGGTGTATCAGATTTTTTATGAAAAACAAACAAATCTAAAAATAAAATTGTAAAAACAATCAGAGCAAAAACAAACCACATTGCTCCTGTTGATAAGTGTGATAGCGCGTCTAACATTTTTTGTGATCCTTTACTATAATTTTGTTTTTGTTAACATTGGCCTACGAGCTGGATTTGTTGCTAATCCTAATTTGCAAAATTCTTCCCAAGGGAACGTTTCACCTGGGTCAAACTTCCTATCTGGCGCAATATCTGAATGTGCAACAACATTTTCAGGCTTAATTTTATATCGTTTCATAATGTCTGCACACAATTTTGTGCCAGATTGAATTTGTTCAAAAGAAAAATCTTGAAAACTTCTTTCTCCCAAAGCCGGACACTGAAACTCAATTCCAATGGAATGAGAATTGATATCTTCTTTAATATCTCCCCAAGAAGATACCCCAGCATGCCATGCTCTTTTATCTTCGGGAATAACTTGATAAATCGTCCCATCTCTATCAATTACATAATGGGAACTAACACGTCCACCATCTTCTTTTTCAATAAAAATAGAAAGAGTTTCATCAATTGAATTTGTTGCTGTTGCATGAAAAACAATCATATCAATTTCTGATTTTCTTTCATCAAAATGAGTAGAAGGTTTTTTAATAATTTTCATTACTATTTCTCCATCATTTTTTTCAATGTTACGGGTCTTAAAAAACTATGACACAAAGAAATTGCAAGGGCATCAGCTGCATCTGGTGGAATTTTTTCTGGCACAGATTTTAAAAGTGTTCGAACCATCATATCTACTTGCTTTTTATCAGCATGACCCACACCAACAACCATTTTTTTTATTTGATTTGGTGTATACTCAGCAACGGGAATTTCATATAAAGCTGGAGTTAACAAAACAACACCTCTTGCTTGGCCCAATTTTAACGTTGAATTTGGATTTTTATTCACAAACGTTTCTTCAACAGCAGCTTCATCTGGTTCATAAGCTTCAATCACTTTTTTTAAATCTACATGAAGCTCACTTAATCTTGTACTTAACTCGTTTTTATCATCTGGGTTAATCACACCTGCTGCTATAAAACGCAAACGGGAGCCATCTTTTTCAATGACTCCCCATCCGGTATGTCTCAATCCTGGGTCAAGCCCTAAGATTCGAACCATGTTTATTCTCCTAACTGAGCCATTATTTCTTCTGAAATATCAGCGTTTGTAATCACACGTTGAACATCATCATCTTCATTTAAAAGATCAATAAACTTCATTAATTTTTGTGCTGTTTCTAAATCAGTAATTTCTTTTTGAACCATTGGTTTCCAATCACGTCTTGCAACATTTGGTGTACCAAGTTTGCCTTCTAAAACATCACGAACAGCAGCCAAATCATCAGGTTGGCATGTAATTTCATGCGTTTCATCTGTTGAAACAACATCATCAGCACCTGCATCTAATGCCGCTTCAAAAATAGCATCTGGAGTTCCAACTGCTACTGGATATTCAATATAACCAATACGTTCAAAATTGAATGTTACAGATCCTGTTTCACCCAATGCACCACCATTTTTTGAAAATAGTGAACGTAATACAGGAGCTGTTCTAGCACGATTATCTGTTAAGGCTTCAACAATAACAGAAACTTTTCCAGGCCCCATTCCTTCATAGCGAACTTCTTCATAGTTTGAAGTATCTGTTCCTTGAGTTCCCTTTAAAATAGCACGTTCAATATTGTCTTTTGGCATATTTTCAGAACGAGCTGTTTGAATAGCCAAACGCAATCTTGGGTTAGATGCTGGATCGCCACCACCTTGCTTAGCTGCTACTGTAATTTCACGAGCAAGTTTTGAAAAAATTTTTGCGCGCATTTTGTCTTGAGCGCCCTTACGATACATAATATTTTTAAACTGTGAATGTCCTGCCATAATTTCTTCCTTAATTAATATTTAAAATATCTATACTTATATCACACTTCGTGCGTATTTTCAAGCGTTTGCCCAATTCGAACTGGAAAAATTTCTCTCGCACGACCTGTTTTTTCATCAATATCTGCGCAAACAGCACAAAATGTTGCATTTTTCTCAGCTGGTTCTAAACGACCTTTTTTGTCCCCACCCAGAAATCTTGGAAAAGCAAGTTCCTTTTTCATTCCAATAACAGAATCATAATCTCCACACATCCCAATATCGGAAATATAAGCTGTTCCAGAAGATAAAACATGCGCATCTGCAGTTGGAATATGTGTATGCGTTCCCACAACCAAAGATGCATGCCCATCTAAATAGTGCCCAAGAGCAACCTTTTCGGCTGTTGCCTCTGCATGAAAATCAACAACCAACACATCATAATCCTGCCCTTTTTTATATTTTTGCAGCCAATTTTGAATTGATTGAAATGGACTTTCAACTGAACGCATAAAAACACTTCCCAATAATTGCACAACAGCAACTCGAACACCTGAAGCACTTTTAACAATACAAAAACCTTTTCCCACTGTATTTTCAGGATAATTCATCGGTCTTACAATATTATCAGCCTCCTCCAAAATTGGGAAAATATCCGGTTTATCAAAAGAATGATTCCCAAGCGTGATTACATCTGCTCCATGTTCTAAAAAAGCATTATACATTTTAGGATTAATCCCAAACCCATGTGCCGCATTTTCACCATTCACAATAATAAAATCTAAACCTAATTGCTCTTTTAATTTTGGCAAACAGGATAATACAAGCTTGCGACCAGCCCTGCCAACAACATCTCCACAAAATAATATTTTCATACTGATTCTTCTTTAGTCTTTTCTTCCATTAATCCATCAGCCAGAGCCAAAACTTTCACCGATAAATTATTCAACGACTCTGTAATTTGACGTTGATTTTCCATAAACGCTTCGACTTGTACATTTTTCTCAAGTTGATTTTTTTCTTCAGCCAATAATAAGCAAAGCATTGCAAGCAATTGACCCTCTTGCATAAACCCAATTGATTTTAACAATTTTTCAGCTCTTGCATCCAAATTTTCAGCCAAAGTAGCCATGTATCCTTCTTGCCCATCTGCACAAGAAAATTTATAATAACGTCCTCCAATTTTTAATGATACAACAGCCATTATTCACCTCCCTGATTTTGGTGAAATGTCCCCAATGCATTATCTATTCTCATATATGTTTTACGGATAACATTTTTAAGTTCAGTCACCTTATCAATAGCCTGCTCTTTATCTTTTTTTGTTTGATATAAAGCCGTTTCTAACTTTACAACTGCTTGCTCTAAATTTGCGACTGCTTTTTTTATATCTTCCATTGTTTCACCTATACATTTCGCCTTGCCTTAAATGCCAGCTGTAGCGTTCCATCATCTAAATAATCCAACTCTCCTCCAACAGGAACACCTCTAGAAAGCGTTGAAATATTCACATCATAATCTTTCAATTTATCCGAAAGATAATGAACAGTTGTTTGCCCTTCAACAGAAGCTGGAAGGGCTAAAATTATTTCTTTAACATTTTTTGTTGTGATACGTTCAATTAATTCTTCAATCTTAAGTTCATCAGGTCCTATACCATCCAAAGCAGAAAGAACACCGCCCAACACATGATATACACCCTTAAATACACCGGCCCGTTCAAGAGCCCACAAATCTGCAACATCTTGAACAACACAGACAATTGAAGAATCTCTTTTCAGATCAGAACAAACAGAGCAAGGAACACTCGTATCCATATTTCCACATTGTGGACAAGGTTGAACCCGTTCCAAAACCGTTTGCATTGAAGCCACTAGTGGGGCAAATTTACTTTCTTTTTGTTTCAACAATGACAAAACTGCCCGCCTTGCAGACCGAGGTCCCAACGCAGGCAATTTTGAAAGCAAACTAATGAGTTGTTCTAATTCTGGAGCAGCCATCTCAAACCTTTAAAATGGCATTTTAAAGCCTGAAGGCAAGCCTAATGAAGATTGAATACGTTCCATTTCTGCAGCCATTGTTTTTTCAACATTTTCGTATGCAGAACGCATAGCGATTAAAACCAAATCTTCCAATGTTTCCGTATCCTGAGGATCAACAATAGCTGGATTAATTGAAACAGAAATTGGCAAATGTTTCCCTGTTACAACAACTTTAACAGCACCATTTGCAGCTTCACCTGCAAATTCTTGTTTTTCCATCTTTGTTTGAAGGATTGTCATTTGAGATTGAACCATTTGAGCTTTTTTCATTAAATCGCCAATATTGCGCATATCTTTCTCCTTAAAAATTATAAAAAAACTTACATTTAGTGTTATTATAGAAAAAAAACTTTCAAAAGTAAATTATTATCTTTCATTTTTAACAAAAAGATTTAAGAAAAAAGACTCGTTTACTCACAAAAAAGAAGCAACACATTAAACCATTAAAATTTACAAACACTCTTTTTCATTATCGCAGTGAAAACAATCTACTCAAATTGACAATCAAAACCAATATGCTACAATTGAAAAGACAAGGAGTCTTTTCCAGTTTAAGTTGCAACTTGACAATCAAAACCAATATGCTACAATAATGCGACTCGTAACTTCACGGGTGCGTACGTTGCAACTTGACAATCAAAACCAATATGCTACAATACAGGGCAATTCTTCAAAGCAATAAAGGCGGTTGCAACTTGACAATCAAAACCAATATGCTACAATGATTCTTTTAATGAAGCCGCACAACCAATCGTTGCAACTTGACAATCAAAACCAATATGCTACAATATGTAAAAAATAGACTGCGACACATTAACGGTTGCAACTTGACAATCAAAACCAATATGCTACAATTATGAATCCGGTTTATTTAACGCTGACTCGGTTGCAACTTGACAATCAAAACCAATATGCTACAATCCAACATTAAGGCAATGATTGCTAATGTTAGTTGCAACTTGACAATCAAAACCAATATGCTACAATGAATTTACGAACGAGAAGGACATTGTTGAGTTGCAACTTGACAATCAAAACCAATATGCTACAATGCTATATTGAAAAACTTGAAAGAGGGGACGTTGCAACTTGACAATCAAAACCAATATGCTACAATCCAATGAAACACCTCAACTTAGCGTGGTACGTTGCAACTTGACAATCAAAACCAATATGCTACAATTCGCAGCCTCATCACCATCAGCCATCATCAGTTGCAACTTGACAATCAAAACCAATATGCTACAATTTTCTTAACTCACGCTTAATAAGGTCAATCGTTGCAACTTGACAATCAAAACCAATATGCTACAATCACGATTCGACATTTACGGAAGGGAAAAAGTTGCAACTTGACAATCAAAACCAATATGCTACAATTTGATGACAGCCATATGAGTCAGAACATTAGTTGCAACTTGACAATCAAAACCAATATGCTACAATATGCAACAAATTGAGGCTCAACGACTTTGGGTTGCAACTTGACAATCAAAACCAATATGCTACAATGTTTAGGCGTAGGCATGTATCTAGATATTTGTTGCAACTTGACAATCAAAACCAATATGCTACAATTGCGGCTTCATTAAAAGAATCAAGCAATAAGTTGCAACTTGACAATCAAAACCAATATGCTACAATGCAGAAAGGTTCGGTTGCAAATGCGGGATGGTTGCAACTTGACAATCAAAACCAATATGCTACAATTTAATTACATCTGCCATGGTGTATTTTTGGGTTGCAACTTGACAATCAAAACCAATATGCTACAATAATTCAAGAAGGGGAATTAGAATACCACCCGTTGCAACTTGACAATCAAAACCAATATGCTACAATATAGCCGAACTTGAAGCACAAGAGGCAGGCGTGGCAACTTGACAATCAAAACCAATATGCTACAATTTATTCGCCATATTCGCCGACCACCCCTTTGTTGCAACTTGACAATCAAAACCAATATGCTACAATAAATATTCTTCAATTTCCTTTAACAAAAGAGTTGCAACTTGACAATCAAAACCAATATGCTACAATAAAAAGATATAAAATATTCTATGAAACTTCGTTGCAACTTGACAATCAAAACCAATATGCTACAATCAAAAAGGGAGACTCTTTTATCGTTTCATAGTTGCAACTTGACAATCAAAACCAATATGCTACAATAATCTCGTTTAAAACCTCATAACCTTTTTCGTTGCAACTTGACAATCAAAACCAATATGCTACAATATAAGTGCTTAATATATTGATTTTTAAATCAAAATTAAGCATTTTTATTTTAAAAAACACTATTTTCACCCTCAGTTTTCACTTAAAAAATTCATTTTTTTAAATATATTTTCTTATCATTTTTCATCAAATTAATTCGTTTTCTCACTCCGATTCGCAATCAAATTTCATCAATTTTAGAATAATTCAAATTGATCAGGCTGTTTTTTTAACTTTTTTTTCTCACTATTTTTAATGTGGATAATACTTTCAAATTGTTTATCGGTGAAAAACAAAATATTCACATCTCCATATGTGGGATTATTTTGTTGAATAGCTCTCACAAATTTTTGTGAGCTTTCCCATGTCCCTGTGAATTGAACATAAACTGAAAATTGTACCATTTCAAAACCTTCATCCATCAAAAATTTACGAAATTTTGTTGCTGATTTTCTTTGTGCTTTTGTCTCTGTTGGCAAATCAAACATAACCATCATCCACATGAGTTTTCTTCCATTTAATTTTTCTTTCATTTTAATCATCACTAATCAAATATGGGTCAAAATCAAAACAAGACTTTTCTTTTTTATAACTTTTAACCAAATCCCATACACATTCTTGCAAAATAACATAAAACGGAGAATATCCCTCTTTTGTTTTAAATTCTTCCATAAGCAAAGCTGAAAACACAGCCTTATCATCCCTTGTTAATTCGGATAAAATCTTTTTTTGAATAAAAAACCCAAAAACAATTTTATCAACAACAGGTCTAAATGGCTCAATTAAATCATCCACCAAACAAAAAGGGTTAAGCTTATTGTGATGATTAATACCATAAGAGGGATTTAATCCACTCGCAACAACATATCTAGCCAGAGCTGAACGTAAAACAGCGTATCCATAATTTAAATAAGCATTCACACCATCTAATTCGCGATTACGCACAAAATTATTCCCAAACAAACTTTTAAAATAGAGTTTCGCAGCATAACCTTCTTTGTTATCCGTATCTCCTGACAATACATGTTTTGAAATTTCTTTAATTGGATTTTCTAGTCCAAAATAATCCAAAACTTTTGACTGATTTTTAATCTTTTCTTGAATAATAGATTGCCAAAGTTTTTTGTATAATGGCTTTTTTTGTTCAATTTGCAGATGCTGTATTTCCATCTGCTTATGGTGTCCCTCAAAAGAATATAGCATCCCAGTGGGAAGATAATTTTTCCCCAAAATAATGAGTGGGATATTTTCTTCACATAAACGTCTAAGTAGATTGTCGGTATAAATAATTTGATGCCCCGTTACAACCAAAGATAAGATAGAATTAAAGGGAATGTTCGCTAGAACATTCCCTTCTTTTTCAACGTGCAAAAAGCCTCTATTAACTGACACTTTCAGTCCATCACTCATAAGTTCTATAATCCTATTTGGCATTTAAAATTCTCCCTGTTGGTGAAACAAAAACTTTTTTTGCTCTATATTTTTGTAATGATATTGCTGTCCCAACCCACGATTTTGTGTTTTTTTCTTCTTTAGCAATATCATGGGGCGTTAATGCAATTTGCCCATTTCCCCCAATTTTCTTCACTCTAAACAAAACATTAGTTTCAATAAGTGTATCATCTTTTTCAAAAATGCTTCTTACATAATTTTGAATACCCAAAGGAAAATCATCTTGATACGCCTCTTCACGTGTAAAAGTTCCCAGCACCATGTCATTCCGTTTTAATGACATAATCCGTTTTGCATTTGGGTATTTATATTGCCAATAAGAGATTTTTTCACCTCTTTCATTTCGAATAGTGGCATTATAATTTGAAACAATTTCACCCTTCCAAACACCCCCATCTTTTGTTACAACGCCTCTGATTTTGTTTTGAGGATTAATTTCATAAATCTCAGCACAAAAATTACCTCCACCAACAAACCATTTAAACGCTTTCAAAGAAGATTCCCGTAATAATTGGATAGCCTCTTTTTCTTGTCTTTCCAATTCTTTTTTGATTTGTTTTTCTTCTTTTGTTTTTGCATCTAATGTTTTGGCTTTTCCATCTAATATAAACCATGCTTTATAAGCATCATAATATGCCTTCTTATCATCTTTATTATAAAACATTGGAATATATTCAACAATCTCTTTATCAACAATCTTTTCTCCACACTTAAATTTTGCTTTTAAAGATACATCATCAATAAACTCTTTAAAACCATAGGCTGTGTCTTCATGCAATTTACCTATCGTTGAATGAGAATCAGTTAATTTTTTAAGTTTAGGTTTATGTGAAATATTAATATTTTCAACAAGCGTTCGCAATGCCGATACAACCATTCCCTCTGGCATTTGAATATATTCATTCACGATACCTTCTTTTTTATCCCTGATAAAATCCTTAATTTTTTTCTTCAACTCAGCTTTTTCTTCTTTTGAAACACTTGTATCTTTGAATTTAAATAAGTCATCTTTAAAACGATCAATAACAAAATCTGACATCTTTTTTAAATCTCTAGATACCTTTTCAATTTGCCCTCTATCAATTGCTGAAACAACAACTGCATCCATAGCATGATGATTATGTAAGGCACGATAAGCTTCTGCTTCTTCTTTATTTTTATATTGATTTAAACCCCATGATTTTCTAACCATTGATGTTAATTGCCCCACAACTGCTTGTACGGTTTTGCTACCATCTTCATGCACAATCGGCAACAAATATTGTTGCAACAATCTTGTCATATATCTTGTATCATTAAGAGATCTCGCAATTGGACCCTCTTTTTCCTCAAACTTTATCATTGCATTTTTAGAAAATCGCCATTGTTGTTCCAAATTTAATTTTTTGGCACGTTTTTGAATTTCTCTCCAATCAAATCCGTCTTTACTTTCGTGAAAAGCTTCGTAAGGCGTTTTTGCTCCTTTATATTTGTTCGCCATTGCTGAAGCTATCACTTTATTATGAATGCTGTCATCAAAACATCTTGAAAATGGGATTAAATGCTCTACTTGGAACAAATCACCATTCATTAAAGCCGAAACTGATATTTTCTCACCTGTAAAAGGACATTCCCGACACTCTAATGGATTCGCCCCCTTTGGTGTACCAAGATTTTTCCAGATTTTATACTTTTCAATATCTTTTTTTGACCAATTCCTTGGTTCAATTTTTTTATTCAATTCATCAATAATCTTTTGATTTTCAGCCTCATTACTATCGCGTGTTTGAATCAATTTTTTACGTTCTGCAGTTGAAGCTGGTAAATCTCTTGCATATTCAATAGAAATGTCAAATGGCTTACCATACAATGATATCAATTCGTTAACCAAATGCCTCATCTGATTAAGGGCAACATGAACTGTTGCATTATTAATCTTGCCATATCTTTCTTCCTCTGTTTTAGGATTAGGCTTCTTCCCTAAACAACTTTGAGCCAATATTTCACCATAATATGGCAGAAAATCTCTTTTTGTATACTCTTTAACAGAATGATGATATCCAGCAGACTCACATGCATCAGAATATAATTGCCCATGCATCATAAATGGTAAAATTTTTGAGATTGCCTTTTGTGACAAAGATGAAAAACCATCTTCTAAATTAATTTCATATAATAATTCATTTGCTGCATCTTCAGAAAGATGGAAACGCTTTTTTAAATAATTTTTAATTAATTCATCTTGTTTTTCTATTGATAATTTTGTTTTTGAAAAATCAATATACCTTTGAGGACGAGATAATATATTAATAATTTCACCCTTTGTATCTTCATCAAAAGCATTCCAAAAATCCTTAAAATATTGTGATTGAGAAATTGCATATTCCGTTGTATTCACCAAAACACCTTCTGCTAATTCTGTATTACTTTTTTGCTTTTCATAATTAAAGTAACCCTTTTTATCCAATTCTAGCCAAGATTTAATATTTGAATATGCTATTACTCGTTTTTTGGTCGAAATAAAATTAGCCGGATGTTCGGCAATATAAGCAAGTTTTTCTAATCGCTCCTTTGTTAACTGATTGTATTCAGAATCTATTTCCCCCGAAAATGTCAAAGAAACAATTTGTTGCCAAATTCTAAATGACTGAAACAAGGGATGAGCTTTTGCAATACATTTTTCATTTTCCTCAAAGGTACAAACACCTTCTTCTGTCTCTTTCAATGGTCGCTGAAAAAACAAAACTTCTTGAATATGTTGTATAACACTATCTGTTAAAATAGAAGGATAAAAAGTACGTTGCTTTTCAAATATACAATCAAATTCTTGTTTGTATATTTCTCTAAAAGGAAATAATCCACCTATAAATTTTCCTGTTTCATCAAATGTATTTTTTAGTCGAACATTTGGATATTTTTTATATAAATATTCACCATATGTGCGACAATTATTTTCACTCATTTCATCTTTTAATTTTTGATAACCCTCTTTTAATTTACCCCCTTCAGATTTATCATCTTTACGATTTGATAAAAATCCCTTTCTTTGAACAAGGTTAAAACAAATACGTCCCAACTCAAATAATGAAATTTTTTCATCCAAAGCTTTTGCTCTTAATTCATATGGATTAAGATTTTTCAAATTTTGCTGTTCATTTTTATCAACAGGGAATAAACCAAAGTCAACCAGTTTTTTCAAAAGTACCTTTTTTTGTATCACTTTTCTATTTTGGCGACGTCTTGCCCCTCTTGCATCACGTCTTTTTACACACAATGATGCTTTACTTTTATCCTCACGCCCATCATCAAAAATACGAACCCCTGTTTTCACAAGTGTTTTGTTTTCAATATCAAAAACAGCCCATCCAATAGATGTTGCCCCCATATCTAGACCTAATCTGTATTTCATTTTTCCCTCACAAATGATAATTTCAAATAATACTAAAGAATTATCATTATTTTTTACAAAAAACAAGTTGACATAAAAAAAATTAAAGATAATAATAAAGGTGTCGAAAAGATTTTTAGCTAAATCATATTGGTTTTGATTGTCAAGTTGCTAATAAGAAATTCATTTCGATATTAAGCTCAAGCACTTCGGTGTCTTGAGCTTTCTTTATTTCTTGATTTTTTGATTTTTTTTTGATAAGATACGCAAAAATCAAAAGGATTACAAATGACAGACTTATCACATATCAGAAATTTTTCAATTGTTGCACATATTGACCATGGCAAATCAACTCTTGCAGACAGACTCATTCAAAAATGTGGGGCTGTTACTGATAGAGAAATGAAAGAACAACTTCTCGATAACATGGATATTGAACGCGAACGAGGCATTACCATTAAAGCACAAACTGTTCGTTTAAATTACAAAGCACAAGATGGGAAAGATTATATTCTCAATCTTATTGACACCCCAGGCCACGTTGACTTTGGGTATGAAGTCAGCCGTTCTCTTGCAGCTTGTGAAGGTTCTCTTTTGGTTGTTGACGCATCACAAGGTGTTGAAGCTCAGACGCTTGCAAATGTTTATAAAGCATTGGATGCAAATCATGAAATTGTGCCTATTATCAACAAAATTGACTTACCGGCTGCCGAACCTGACAGAGTCAAAGCTCAAATTGAAGATGTGATTGGAATTGACGCATCAGAAGCCCCTCTTATTTCTGCCAAAACAGGAATTGGTATTGATGAAGTTTTAGAAACAATCGTTACTAAATTACCGGCTCCCGAAGGGGATTCAAATGCTCCTTTAAAAGCTATGCTTGTTGATTCTTGGTATGATTCATATTTAGGCATTATCGTTTTAGTTCGTGTTATTGACGGCACCCTCAAAAAAGGTACATCTATCAAAATGATGGCAACAAATGCTGTTTATAAAGTGGAAAGATTGGGACACTTTATGCCAAAAATGCAAGATACCACTGAACTTAAAACAGGTGAACTTGGCTTTATTATTTGTGGTATCAAATCCATTGGTGAAACACGTGTTGGAGATACAATTACTGATGAAAAAAATCCAACAAATGAGGCACTCCCAGGGTTTAAACCAAGTTTAAGCGTTGTTTTTTGCTCTTTGTTCCCTGTGGATATGAGTGATTATGAAAACTTAAAAGAATCACTTGGAAAACTTCAATTAAATGACGCAAGTTTCCAATTCACACCTGACAAATCTCAAGCACTCGGTCAAGGATTTAGATGTGGGTTCTTAGGTCTTTTGCATATGGAAATTATCCAGGAGCGTTTAAGTCGTGAGTTTAATTTAGACCTTATCACAACAGCCCCTTCTGTAGCTTATAATGTGCATTTAACAAACGGTACTGTTTTAACTATGCATAACCCTGCTGACATGCCCGACCCTTCATCTATTCAATTTATTGAAGAACCCTGGGTGAAAGCAAGTATTTTAACACCTGATGAATACTTAGGTGGCATTTTACAACTTTGCACAGAAAGGCGTGGTGTCCAAAAAGACTTAACATATGTTGGCAACAGAGCAATGGTTGTTTATCATTTGCCACTCAATGAAATTGTTTTTGATTTTTACGATAGATTAAAGTCCATTTCAAGAGGATATGCAAGCTTTGACTATGAAGTTTCAGATTATGAACGCAGTGACCTTGTACGTGTGAACATTATGGTTCACGGTGAGCAAGTTGATGCCTTAGCATTTTTGGCACACAGGTCACAAGCTGAACGTAGAGGTCGCCAAATTTGCGAAAGATTAAAAACCCTCATCCCTCGTCATCAATTTAAAATTCCAATCCAAGCAAGTATTGGTGGTAAAATCATTGCAAGAGAAGATATTTCTGCCTTTAGAAAAGACGTTACAGCAAAATGTTATGGTGGGGATATCACTCGCAAAAGAAAACTGCTTGAAAAACAAAAAGAAGGTAAAAAGAGAATGCGTCAATTTGGGAATGTTGAAATCCCTCAAACAGCATTTATCAATGCCCTTAAAATTGGTGATGAATAATTTTTTATATAAAAACTTCTCTTGTTTAAAAATTATTGTTGAAAACTATTAAAATAAGCACGCAAACCCTTGACTTTTGCGTGCTTACATACTATTTAATATACATCGAAACTTAAAACTTGAAAGGATATAGAAACAATGAATTTTAAACCATTACTTGATCGTGTTGTCATCAAACGCACACAAGAAGAAAACAGAACAGCTGGTGGCATCATCATTCCAGACACAGCAAAAGAAAAACCATCTCAAGGTGTTGTAACTGCTGTTGGTCCTGGTGGCCGTGATGAAAAAGGAAATATGATTCCAATGACTTTAAAAGAAGGCGACAAAGTCTTATTTAGTAAATGGTCTGGAACTGAAATCAAAATTAATGGTGAAGACTTATTAATCATGAAAGAATCCGATGTACTCGGAATTTTAGCTTAAGGAAAGAGGAAAATTATGTCAGCAAAAGAAATTAAATTCGGAACTGATGCACGCACAAAAATGTTGCGCGGCGTTGATATTTTAGCAGACACAGTCAAAGTAACTTTGGGACCAAAAGGTCGCAATGTTGTTCTTGGCAAATCATATGGTGCACCAAAAATCACAAAAGATGGCGTCTCGGTTGCAAAAGAAATTGAATTATCAGATAAATTTGAAAACATGGGTGCACAAATGGTTCGTGAAGTTGCATCAAAATCTGCAGACGTTGCAGGTGACGGTACAACAACAGCAACCGTTTTGGCTCAAGCAATTATTCGTGAAGGTTGCAAAGCTGTTGCTGCCGGCATGAATCCAATGGATTTAAAACGTGGTATTGACACAGCTGTTACTGCTGTTGTTGAAGATATTAAATCACGTTCTAAAAAAATCTCAACATCTGCTGAAATTGCTCAAATCGGTACAATTTCTGCAAACGGTGATGCTTCAATTGGAAACTACATTGCACAAGCAATGGAAAAAGTTGGCAATGAAGGTGTCATTACTGTTGAAGATGCAAAAGGTATGGAAACAGAGTTAGATGTTGTTGAAGGTATGCAATTTGACAGAGGTTACCTCTCACCATACTTCATCACAAATCCAGAAAAAATGACTGTTGAATTAGATAACCCATACATCTTAATTCACGAAGCAAAACTTTCTAACCTTCAATCATTGATTCCTGTTTTAGAAGCAGTTGTTCAAACAGGACGCCCTCTTTTGATTATTGCAGAAGATATTGAAGGTGAAGCACTTGCAACTCTTGTTGTTAACAAATTACGTGGTGGTTTAAAAATTGCTGCTGTTAAAGCACCTGGATTCGGTGACAGACGCAAAGCTATTTTAGAGGACATTGCTATTCTCACAAATGGTCAAGTTGTTTCAGCTGACCTTGGTATGAAATTAGAAGATGTGAACATTTCACACTTAGGAACTGCAAAATCAGTTACAATCACAAAAGAAGACACAACAATTGTTGATGGTTCTGGCGACAAAGCTGCAATTTTGGCACGCGTTCACCAAATCAGACAACAAATTGAAGAAACAACTTCTGATTATGATCGTGAAAAATTGCAAGAACGCCTTGGAAAACTTTCTGGTGGCGTTGCAGTTATCAAAGTTGGTGGAGCTTCTGAATTAGAAGTGAAAGAAAAGAAAGATCGTGTTGATGATGCATTACATGCAACACGTGCAGCTGTTAAAGAAGGTATTGTCCCAGGTGGTGGTACAGCATTATTATATGCAACAAAAGCATTGGATGGTTTAACACCTCAAAATGATGACCAACGCGTTGGTATCGACATCATCCGTAAAGCACTTCAAGCACCAATTCGCCAAATTGCTCAAAATGCTGCTGTTGATGGTTCTGTCATTGTTGGCAAATTGCTTGAAAAATATGAAACAACAATTGGATATGATGCCCAAAATGGACAATATACAGACATGTTCCAATCTGGCATTATTGACCCAACAAAAGTTGTTCGTACAGCTTTAGAAGGCGCTTCTTCAATCGGCGGCTTGCTCATCACAACAGAAGCTATGGTTGCTGATAAACCAGAAGAAAAATGCTCCTGTGACCATGCTGCAGGTGGTATGCCTGGCATGGGTGGAATGGGTGGCATGTACTAACCCTCTTAAACAAAAGAAAAAAAATCCCTACTTTATAGTGGGGATTTTTTTATATTTAAAATAAAAAAAATTAAAACACTTGATACTGCCAACAAGACAAAATGGCAATTGAAGCCGTTTCAGCACGCAAAATCGTCTCTCCTAAATGAACGGTTTTTACATTTTCTATATTTTCAATATACTGTATTTCTTTTGAAGTAAAACCACCTTCTGGGCCAATTAAAAAAACAGGCGTTTTAATATCAGTTTTTTGATATGTTGTTTTACCTCGTTCAGACAGAAAAAAAACACTTGCATTATCAGGCAACTTTTTAAACAAATCAAGCAACGTTGTTGGTTCATGCACAAGTGGACAATCCAATCTTTCCGATTGTTCTGCAGCTTCTGCAACTATTGATTTTGCCCGTTCTAAATTAAAATTCCGAACAACTGTTCTATCCGTTATAACGGGAAAAATTTCACTCACTCCCAACTCTGTTGCTTTTTGCAAAACAAAATCCATATTTTCTTTTTTAATAATTGCTGGGCACAAAATACATGATTCGACAGGTGAAAATTCTTTTGTTTTTTCAACAATATTGAGTAAAAATTTTTTCTTTGATTCTTGCAAAATTGTAGATTTAAATTCACCCTCTTTTCCATTAAAAAGATACACCTCATCACCCACATTACAACGCATAACATGCATTAAATAATGTGCTTTTTTTTCATCAAGAGAAATATTTCTTCCCTTTTCTAATTTTTCATCAACAAACAATCTAATCATTATTTTTTCTTTCTTTTTGGAGGTAATGCATCAACCCAAACCAATGTTACATCATCTTGTGGTGGTGGAGGTAACATTTTAAAGAATAACTGCATTAATTGAGAAACAGCTTCTCTATTATCTTTATATCTAAACACCGTTTGCAACAAACTGATTAAACCTTCTTCACCTAATCTTAACCCATCAGCTGCTTTTTCTTCCACCAATGCATCACTATACAAAATTAATTTATCTCCTGGGCAAAAATCAATTTTGTAATCATCATATTTCGCATTTGGAGAAATGCCAAGTGGCAACCCTTGGGTCGATAAAAGTAAAATCCCATTCCTTGTTTTTAAAAATGGTGGTGGAGAACCTGCTCCAGCATAAGAAAGCGTTTGCGCATTTGTATCAAAAATACAAAAGAAGAATGTTGCAAATTGGCCTCTTGGCAACAATTGGCACAACTGCAAATTCAACAACCTTAAAAAGTCAGATGGGTTTTTAACTTTATCTTTTAACTGGAATATTAATGTGTGCAATCTAAATGTGTTTAACGAGGCTGATAATCCATGACCTGAAAAATCACACAAAAAAAGACCAAACTTCTTTTCTGACAACTCAATAATTTGCCAAAAATCTCCACCTAACCTATCTGACGGTGAAAAGAAAGATGCAATATCCACATTACATTTTTCTTTTATTTGCTCTAACTGACTGCTTTGTGGTAACAAACTACGTTGCATTTTTTGAGACAAACGCAGTTCTTCATTAATTTGATTCAACTGAGCTGAAAGATATTCAACTAATTTTTTATTTTCCAAATGAACACGAACACGTGTAAAAAACTCTAATGGATTTATCGGCTTTGTAATAAAGTCAGATGCCCCAGCCTTAAAAGTTCTGTCCCTTGCTTCACGCGTGTCTGTCGATGTTTGAATTAAAATTGGAATTTTATGATCTTTATCAATTTGTTTTAACTGTAAAAGAACTTCATACCCATCCATTTGTGGTAACACAATATCCAAAATAATCAAATCAGGCTTAAACTCTACAACTTTTTTAAGTCCTTCCTCCCCTGTTGATGCAACCTCAATTCTGCCCACACCAATTTGAGCTAATAACCCTGCTAAAAGTGCTTGATTACTTTTATTATCTTCAATAATTAACACTTTACTTGAAGATATATCTGTTTGCATAACAACTTCAGGTGTTGATGCAAGATTTTGGATCACACTACTTTTTTTGCTTTCACGCAAAAAGGAAAGTGTAATTTCCTTACCATAGTTGTCAATTGTACATGAATCCACTGCATGCGCAATAATTTGTAATCCACGCCCACTTTTTGATGAGGTGTCACCCGAATCCCTTTTTAAAATTTGTGCTAAAGAGTACCCCATTCCTTCATCTTTAATTTTAATTTCAAGCTTTAACTTATTCCACGTGGAAAAAATTGAAATCGCTTTTTTAGCATACTTTGGGGTATTTAACCGATTGCTAATTAAATCAAGATATGACACAAATCCGACAATATCTTGTCGCATAGAACTTGATAATTCTAAATTGCCATGAAATAATCCATTTACCAAAGATTCATGCACTGCAAGGTGAATAGCTTTTCGCCTTGCATCAGAAAATTTGCGACGCAACTGTAGTGCTCCGGTAAAAATGTATGCAACATCATACTTATAAACCAAAGGACCAGTTAACAACAAACCTAGTGCGTTTGGAAATTTGCGTATTTGCAACGATTCAATAAAATCAGACATACTTTTTTTTGTTGCATTTGCATCAATAATACCTTCAATTGGACATTTTAATATTTCTTTAAAACGATCTTCTGAAACATCCCCAATAACAACACACAAAGGAGGAATTTGCTTTTTTGTTCCTTCTGATAAAAATGGTTTTTCCTTTGTTGGCCAAAGTGACAAATGTAACATTTTAGAGAATTTTTGCATCTTCTCTAAACTCATACCTTCGCCTGTTAAATAAAGAGCTCTCTCATTCATAAATTTTAGTATAATAAAAGTATATAAAAAAACAAGCATTTTTATTTTTAAATTCAAAAAAGTTAAAAAAACTTTGCTCTTTATTTCATTTTTTGTTATACTCAAAAAATCTTAATAGATCCATACTCAAATGGACCACCTACTGAAAGGATATAGTATGAAAAAAGTTAATCCAGTTATGATTTCAGGCAAAGAAGTTATTCCTCTGATTGAAGGGGGAAAAGGTATTGCTGTTTCAGATGGACAATCTTCAGGAGCTTGGGCAAAGGCTGGAGCAGTCGGCACAATTTCTGGTGTATTTGCTGATGAATATGATGAGAAAGGAAAGGTTATTCCTAAAGTTTATACACAAAAAACAAGACCAGAACGCCACAAAGAATTAATTGAAATGTCAATTCGTGGTGGTATTTCCCAAGCAAAAATCGCTCATGAAATTTCTGGTGGTAATGGACGTATTCATATGAACGTTTTGTGGGAAATGGGTGGCAGTATCCCAATTTTAGAAGGAGTTATGAACGCTTGTGAACAGGTGATGAAAAACATCCGAGAAAAAGCACCAGAAAAATATCAAGAAAAAATCGTTGCCATGGGTGAAAAAGTTCAAGAAACTCTTGGCTCGTTGCGTTTTCAATACCAAAAAAGAATGGGGGAAGCTGTACCTGTTGTTGATGGTATGCTTGATAAAGTTCATAGCCTTGTTCATGGGATTACCTGTGGTGCTGGTATGCCATACAAACTAGCAGAAATCGCCTCAAAATATGGTTTATATTACTACCCTATTGTTTCATCAGCTAGAGCATTTAGAGCGCTTTGGTTAAGAAGTTACAAAAATTGTATGGAATATTTAGGAGGTGTTGTTTATGAAGACCCTTGGAGAGCTGGGGGCCATAACGGATTATCAAATTCAGAAAATCCTGAACAACCTGAACGTCCTTATGAACGTTTAGTTGCTTTACGCAAACAATTAAATGAATATAATTTAAATCATGTACCATTGATTATGGCTGGTGGTGTTTGGAATCTTTCAGAATTTGAAGATTTAATCGATAATCCTGAAATTGGCCCTATTGCTTTTCAATTAGGAACAAGACCTTTATTAACAAAAGAAAGCCCAGTCGCCAAAGCATGGCAAGGTTGCCTAAGAGGTCTAAAAAAAGGTGATATTATTTTACAACGTTTTTCACCAACAGGTTTTTATTCTTCTGCTGTTAATAATAAATTTTTAAGAACATTAATGGATCGAAAAGATACTGAAATGCCTTATATGGAAAAAGCAGAAGGTATTTTTGTAAAACCTTTTGCAATTTCTCAAGCGTTAACCGTTTATTTAACAGAACATGACTTTAAGCGTGCAAATAAATTTTTAGCAGGCTCACGACCTGTTGTTACTCGCACACCTGATAATTCTATTATTTTCTTAACAAATGAAGAAAATGAACAAATTAAACAAGACAGGGCAAACTGTGTTGGATGTTTGTCAGCTTGTGCTTTTTCCGGCTGGTCACAAGCAGATGGGCATTTAGATAGACTTCCCGATTCTCGTTCATTCTGCATCAACAAGACATTAACAGCCATTGCTCATGGCGAAAGTATTGACAATAATTTAATGTTCTGTGGTCATAGTGGATATCGTTTTGGGGAAGATCCAATGTATAAGAATGGAAACATTCCAAGCGTACAAGAATTAATTGATGCCCTTTTACAAGGTCAATAAATTCTGAAGAGGAAGAAAAAACCACCAATTAAATTGGTGGTTTTTTTATATCAAAAATGATTTATAAAAATTTTTATTTTTTTATTATAAAATCATTTTTCTTTTTATCCCAATAATAAAAATCAACATCTAAAGTAACAAAATCTGGAGCAAGAAGAGAGTTAAACCAATCTCCCGTCCAACTTGCATGTTTATCAGGAGCAATAATTATCTTATTTTTATTCTTGCTTAAAAAAGCACCCCACCAAGAAAATGTTGAATTTGCAATAATGTGATTTTTACAAAACGACATTAATTCTAAATCCTGATAATCTTTCTTATTCCAATCAACAAATGTATGAGGAGCATCTATTTTTAAATTTTCTCTCACCCACTTCATATCGTTTGAAAAAATATAAAAATGAGGGTTATCTAGATTTGCGTTCATATATTCAATGGCTTGTGTATAATATTTTTGTGTTAACAAAACATATCCCTGCCAAACATAATCGCCTCTTCGAACATGAATAGAAACAGAATTTTCCTGTTGCATTTTTTGAGCAATTTCTTTGCTTTTTGCAAGCATTGGGTACTTGAAAACAGTGTGTTCTCGAATATAATCTTCATATCCAGTAAAATTACGCCATGACTGAGAATACCCATTTAAATAGATAAAATTTCCTTTTTCATTAATAGTGTGATGAGAACTTCCATTTGAAACAAAATTTTCCACATGTTTTTTAATATATTCCGGTTGAGCCCCATAGTTAAATTTCACTTTTTCGCTTGTTTTGTAAGGCAGTATTAAATACTCTTCAATATGGGATTTCTGATAGAATAAAGGTTTTTTATTGTTTTTAAGCGCATAAATTACCCCACTCCAATATCCAAAAAGTTGATTCCCCAGCCCACCTGATGGAATTTGTATTTCAACAAAACCTTTTAATTTATCTTCTTTTAAGTTTTCATCTTTTTGAGCCAAATCAAAAGTCACTGGCATACTTTTATATTCATCATCTGTTTTAGCAAAAACCTCAACTCCGTGCCGATCCCAACCCAAAACCATATGGTCAGAGTCATCTTCTATCAGAGTAGCACAATTATTCCATTCTTTACAAATTTTTTTGCCATCAAATGATTTATAAAGATAATTTTTCCACATTTTATGCGTTGCAAATCGAATAGCATCACTTCTTTTTATACACGCTGTATCAAAAAATCTTTTTAACCGATTAGGTTCTGCAAATAAAATTTTTTTATTTCGTTGCAAAATTTCCTTCTGAAATAAACAGACATGTAATTCTTTAAATTTTTTTCTCTCATTCTCAGAAAAAAACAATGATAAGAAATTATTTTTTTTATCCTTATTGTTGAAAATTGATTCTTGCCGCGAAAAAAAGAAATATTCCGGTTCTTGAGAAAAAAAAGAAACCCCTTTTTCATACAAAGAAAAGGGATAAAAAAACACAACCCCATATAAAATAAGTAATAAAATATATTTCATTATGTTCCCTAGTTTTTTATCACTATATATATTTTTTTTAATAATGTCAATTTATATCAAATGATAATCATTGTTTCATAACACTTTTTCATTTGCAATTTAATTCTCTTTTAGATAAGATGAAAAAAACGAGAGGACGAAAGGAGATATTATGAAAAAACTATTAATTAAAAGCTTTTCTCTTATCAGTATAACATGCTTATCTAGCCAAAGTTTAGCTATGGATGTATCTCCAATCATATGTCAAAACAAAGCTTGTCTTCCAGCGTTTCAAGCAGTAACAAAAGAACATTTATTCGAACATATCAATTATTTGTTAGAAAATAATATAAACACTCCTATTACAATTTGCGAAGCTGATCCAACATCAAAAACATGTATTGGCAAAGGGATATCTATTCCTGCCATAACAAACAATGCTCAAGTTAATTTAGATATTCTTTCTGCCCGTTTAATTGATACAAAAAAATTAACCGATTCAGCTGGAGTCGATTTAATCATTGATTATAAAATAAAAGCAGGTAATATTTTCCCAACTTGTCAAACAGCATTTTCAAGATTGGGCATTTTAAATCAAAATGCCGTTCAAGTCATTGCCCCTGAATTTTCGTGCAATTTAACACATACCACTCCATCTTCATTAAGCTTGGCGCAATATGTTGATTACATTAATTTTGACACAGGCAATATCGGTGTTCATTATGCATCAAACAATGCGGTCAACCAAAACAAAACCGGATATATGTTGTTAACCTTTGAAAAAAAACCTCATATTCCATCACATCCATCTTTTCCAATGCCCGAGGTTGCAAAACTTGTTCAAAGCAAAATAGAGACACCAGCTCATACAAAAGTTGATCCAGTATGGATGAAACCAACACCTTTTTTGAATCTTGAAAAGCCAACAATTGCTAGTCAAGATTGTATGAACACATCAGAAGGTTGCCAAAATTTAACTCTTAACATGCAAGGGCACACACCTCATGTTCAACACGCAGTATCGACTCAAAATGTTGCATCAACAACGGGACTTATTGAGCAAGATAAAGTTATTTTACCTCCTACTCAAGGGATTAGAAAAACCATTACAACACGCAAACAAATCATTAAAGAGGGAGAACCGGTTGCTATTGAAGAAGAGGTTGTACACTACATACAGGAATCACCTTCTGCACCTTTAAAAACAATTGAACCAATTAAGCAAGAAGAGATCGTACAACCTCAAGAAATTGCTTCGCCACAAATGCCAAAAATGGTTCATCCTATTGTTTTAATTGAACAGCAACCTTTACCAGAGTATATTGTTCCTCAAGACATTATTTTATCAAATGCCGAAATTGAAGCTATTAATAAAATCACACCATCTATTGAGAAACAAGCTATTGAACAACAAAACAATATTCCAGCATTACATTCAGAACCTCCCGTTATTATACAGGATAAATCTATTACAAAAGAAGAACCATCATCTCTTTTAGATAACTTGTCAAAATATTTTTATTTTTAATATAGGATAACAATGATTAAAACAACAACATTACCAAATAAAATCAGAATTATCACCGATTCATTTGACCATGCAGATAGCGTTTCACTTGGCGTATGGGTAAGCGTAGGTGCACGATATGAAACAAAAGAAATAAATGGTATTTCTCATATGTTAGAGCATATGGCATTTAAAGGAACAACCTCACGTTCTTCATATCAAATTTCAAAAGAAATCGAAGATGTTGGTGGATTTATCAATGCCTATACTGGCAAAAACATGACGGCTTATTATGTTCGCGTTTTAAAAGAACATCAAGAAAAAGGATTAGACATCATTGCAGACATTTTACAAAATTCTGTAATGGATAAAGAAGAATTAGCAAAAGAAAAAGGGGTCATCATTCAAGAAATTAATATGCAAAATGATACACCTGATGATCTTGTTTTTGATTACTTCAATGAAGTTGCTTATCCAAATCAACCTTTAGGCAGAGCTATTTTAGGAACAGTTGAAACTGTTAAACAAATTTCAAGTGAACAACTCTTAGAATATATGCATTCCCAATATACAACAAGCCGAATTATTATCAGTGCATCTGGAGCTGTTAATCATGATGATTTTGTAAACGCCTGCATTCAAAAATTCACCTCCTTTAATGACCATAAAATGCCAAAAGCAAAAAAAGCCACATACAAAGGTGGTGAAAAACGCGTCATAAAATCACACGAACAAGTTAATCTGGTTTTAGGTTTTGAAAGTGCTCCATACACAAGCGATGATTATTACACAACAAAAATTCTTGCCAGTATTTTAGGTGGAGGAATGTCCTCTCGTCTCTTCCAAGAAATCAGAGAAAAAAGAGGTCTTGTTTACTCCATTTATGCATTTAATGCAGCAGAAACAGATACCGGTATTTTTGGTGTATATGCCGGAACTGGAGAAAAAGAAGTTAAAGAGTTAATGCCTGTTTTGTGTGATGAACTTGTTAAACTGCCGCACTCCATAACAGAAGAAGAAATTGAGCGTTCAAAAGCAAGACTGCGTGCAAATATTTTAATGAGATTAGAAAACATTTCATCTCATGCTGAAATGAATGCCATCGATACAATTTTATTTGGCAGAATTATACCAAAAGAAGAAGTTATTGCTCAAATTGATGCTGTTCAAAAAACAGATCTTGAAAGAGTTGCTCAAGAGATTATTTCTAAACAACCAACTCTTTCTGCATTAGGTCCAATTAAAGAGGTTATTTCTTTTGAAAAAATTATTGATAGATTGAAGTAGGTATACCTTATTCCAACTTGAAAAAGAAAAACTATTTTGATAAACAACAAAATAGATTGATTAATTATTAACAGGAGAAAAAATGCCAAATTTTAATCTGGAAAAAGAGTTTAATTCAAAAGGTCTTGTTTTTGGTATAGACGAGGCTGGACGAGGTCCTTGGTGCGGTCCTGTTGTTGCTGCTTGTGTTTGCTGGCCAAATTTTGAAATTCCAAATGAACTTGCAGAACAAATTGATGATTCTAAAAAACTTTCAGCATCCAAAAGAGAGCAATTATTTGACCTTATCATGCAATCAAACGCCATTATTGGGATTGGGCTTTCTTCTTCAACAGAAATTGATGAAAAAAACATTTTACAGGCTACATTTTTAGCAATGCAAAGAGCTATTGACCAGGCTCAAAAAAATTACAACATAACAGCTTCAGCACTTTTAATTGACGGAAATAGATTACCAAAAAATATAACCATTCCTGCCAAGGCTGTTGTAAAAGGCGATCACTTATCTCTATCGATTGCATCTGCCTCCATTATAGCAAAAGTAACCAGAGATAAGTTAATGAAAGAAATGGCAAAGTCTTACCCTCAATATGGATGGGATAAAAACGCAGGATATGGTACAAAGGAACACATTAATGCAATTGAGAAACATGGTATAACTTCTTTACATAGACGTTCTTATGCCCCTATTAAACGTTATTTAGAAAACAAACCTATTTTAGACAAAAAAGCTTAAAATAAAATTATTTTTCCATTCCTTTTACCACAATTGGAGGAACAATAGATTTTGCTTTGGCACTTTTAACTGTATCAACCAACAAGTCTTTAACCAGTTTCATATCTTCTTTCTTTGATTCGGATGGCAACTTATCTGATCCTGTTGATTGAGAGATTCGTTTTAAGGCTGCCCGTTCTTCATCCGTTAATTCTCTTGATTCGCCCCAAACCTTATTTTGACGTGATTTTAAATCTATTTCACGGTCATTTCTTCCTTTTTCAGCCATCTGATGCGTAAAGACGGGACGAGCCTCTTCTAACATTTCTTTATTCAAAGCTTCATCTGGTTTAATATTAAACATTTTGTAAAGATCTTCAACACCTTTAACAACGCCTTTTGCAGCCATTCCAACTTCATTATCAAATTTAACAGAAGATGATATTTCTTTTAATCCTGCAACAGCTGAACCAACCTTTCCTGAACGCAGTAACGCAACTTGAGCCTTTACCACATCAGAAGATGAACGCATCAGTGTTTTTAAATTCTTACGAATGCTGTTTCGAATTTTATCATATTTACCGACCATTGTTTCTGCATTTTTGTATGTTTTTTCAAATTCTTTATCCTTCATAAACTCTTCGAGGAAAGGTTTGTTTTCTGGTTTTTTCAATAAGTCAATGGCTTCTTTTTGTTGGCGTGGATCTTTTTGTTTTAATTTCTTTGTAATAAAATCTTTTTTCTCTGCAGGAGTCATCAGTTTCCAAGGTTGTTGGATTTTGTCTCCTGGACGAGGTTTTCCTGGTTGCAATTGTCCTGGCTGTGCCGATGAACCATCTCTTTCTTCTTTCTTTTTCTTTTCAGCAACCTCAACCAATTCATCTTTTTCTTTCTTTGTTAAAGCACCCCGTCTTGCAGCACCTCTATAACCAATACCAATGGTCATTTCTTGTGAACCATTTTGCACTAACATTTCAGTAGGAATAACTGCTTTTGACTTACGCTCACTAGGATCTAAAAATGAAATTTCTAACTGTTCTAATTGTTTTTCAATATCTTTCAATTCCAAATTTTTTTCTTGAATAAAAACGCCAACAAAATTCAGTCCTCGTTTCAACCAACGTCTATATCTCCTTAAGTTCTTAATCTTATCATTTTCACCGTCTTCATCATCATCTTCATCAGAATTTAACAGTGAATCTGTCAAACCATCTAATTCTTTTTCTATGGTTTGTAACAATTCCTTTGATTGCTCTGAATCCAATGAAAGCTTACGCGCATCATGTTCAATTTCTGGATTGGCATTAAGCTCAATTTCTTCATCAATTTTTTCAAGCTCAGAGCTTTTGTTTTGAACAAATCGTTCAGCAATACTTAAACCCTTTTTTATCCAACTTATGCGATGTTTTAATTTTTGAATTTTGCTACTTACATCAAATTCATCAGTCATAAAAAATCTCCTATTTTTTTTATTATATCCTGTTTTTTTGAAAATAGCAATTTTTAAAAATTATCGCATAATCAGCTTAGTAAAATTTTGTTTTAAAAAATCGATTAATTGCACATCTTGAAAAAACTTTTCAATTTCTGAAACTGAAGGAGGATTTTTATCCCCAGGAAAAGTTCTGTATTTTTGAAGAGCATATGTTTTGACATTAAAACCTTTTAATTCTTCAGCCAAAGCATAAATATCTTCAATATTCAAATAATTTGGGTCCAGCGTTGTTCTTACTTCAAAGTTAATATTTGATTGAGATAAAACACCAAGCGTTTCAAAAACTTGATTTTCTATATTTTTACGACCTGCTAATAATTCATATTTTTTTCGAGGCGCTTTCACATCCAATCCGACCCAGTCAATAAAAGGCAACAACTCTTTAACCTTATTTGGATAAACACCAGAAGTATGGACAGCAACAGAAAAACCCATTCCTTTTATTTGTTTAGCAGCTTCAACTATATCTGGCTGCATCAATGGCTCACCCCCACTTAAAACAACGCCATCTAAACGCTTTTTACGCTCGTTTAAGAATGTCAAAACTTCTTGCCACTCCATCTTAGCAGAAGCATCAAAAGATTGTAAATCAGGATTATGACAAAAAGGGCATCTAAGTGGGCAGCCTTGAAAAAAAACAACAGCTGCCAACTTATCTGGAAAATCAATGGTTGTAAATGGAACCAATCCTGCAACGTTCATTTGTCACCTTTAGAAAAAAACAACCACTTTTCGTGGTTGTTTTAGATTTAGCTTGCTTTTTTCAATTCACAAGAAACACAATTTGATTCAACAAACCAAACTCTTTCCTTGAACTCAGATTTTTTACCTGTGTTGAAGTGGCTGAAAGGTCTAAAATAACCCATTACACGTGTCCAACATTCAACTGATTGGCGTTCGTTTTGATATTTATTTAAAATTTCTGAATCAGTCATTTTTACCTCCTTACAGTTGACCACTTTCTTCTAATTCTTTGCGTTTACGATCAATAAGTTCTTTATCACACAATGGGCAGAATTTATGTTCTCCACTAATATATCCGTGTTTTGGACAAATTGAATAGACAGGTGTAACAGAAACGTATGGCAATCTATAATTTTCTAACACACGACGAACCAATGCTTTACATGCGCTTGATGAAGAAATTCTTTCACTCATGTACAAGTGTAAAACTGTACCACCTGTATATTGGGTTTGTAAATCATCTTGATAATCTAATGCTGTAAATGGATCATCTGTGAATCCAACTGGTAATTGTGAGCTGTTTGTATAGTATGGAGCTTCTTTTGTACCAGCTTGAATAATTTCTGGGAAACGTTTTTGGTCTTCTCTTGCAAAACGATATGTCGTTCCTTCAGCTGGTGTTGCTTCCAAGTTGTACATATTACCTGTTTCAGCTTGATAATCGAGCATTTTTTCACGAATGTGTGTTAAGAATTTTTGAGCAAATTCACGACCCCATGGTGTTGTGATATTTTCCTTATCACTTGTGAAGTTGCGAATCATTTCATTAATACCATTTACACCAATTGTTGAGAAGTGGCTTCTAAATGTACCTAAATAACGTTTTGTATATGGATACAAACCTCTGTCCATATGCATTGCAATAACTTTTCTCTTAATTTCAAGTGATGTTTTTGCAAGTTCAAGCAATTCATCTAAACGATTAAACAAGTTTTCTTCACTTCCTTTGTGGAGATAGCCCAACCTTGCACAGTTAATTGTGACAACACCAATTGACCCTGTTTGTTCCGCTGACCCAAACAATCCACCACCACGTTTTTTAAGTTCAGTTAAGTCTAAACGAAGGCGACAACACATTGAACGAACATCACTTGGTTTCATGTCTGAGTTGACGTAGTTTGAGAAATAAGGCAACCCATATTTTGCTGTCATTTCAAACAAATATTCTGTGTTTGGAGATTCCCAAGGAAATTCATTTGTAATATTGTATGTTGGAATTGGGAAAGTAAATGGACGTCCTTTTGCATCACCTGCTGCCATAACTTCCAAGAATGCTCTGTTGATCATATCCATTTCTTCTTGCAATTCACCATATGTAAATTCTTGAACTTCACCACCAATAATTGGATGTCTTTCCTTCAAGTCGTTTGGACATGTCCAATCAAACGTCAAGTTTGTAAATGGTGTTTGAGTTCCCCAACGTGATGGCACATTCAAATTAAAAATGAATGATTGCATTGCTTGTTTAACTTCATCATACGTTAATTTTTCGATGCGCACGAATGGTGCTAGATACGTATCTGCAGATGAAAACGCTTGAGCCCCCGCCCATTCGTTTTGTAATGTCCCCAAAAAGTTAATCATCTGCGAGAAAGCAGAAACGAGATGACGAGGGGGCTTAGACTCTGTTTTGTTTGGAACGCCATTAAAACCTTCTTCAAGCAAAACTCTAAGAGACCAGCCTGCACAATAACCTGCCAACATATCTAAATCATGAATATGATAATCACCATTTCTGTGCGCTTCTCCAATCTCTGGTGTATAAACGTGATTTAACCAATAGTTTGCCACAACCTTACCAGAGACATTTAAAATTAATCCACCTAAAGAATAACCTTGGTTTGCATTGGCATTTACACGCCAGTCTGATCTATCCAAGTATTCATTAATGGATGAAATAGCATCAACAACAGCTCTTTTATCTCTACGAATTTTATCTCTTTGTTCACGATAAATAATATATGAGCGAGCTGTTTTGTAATAGTTAGAAGAAATAAGAACTTGTTCAACAACATCTTGAATTTGTTCAATAGCAGGAATAACACCAAAAGCAAATTTATGTTTTAATACTTTGATAACTTGTCTTGTTAAAAGCCAAGCTTCATCCATACCAAATTCATTTGTTGCTTCACCTGCTTTACCAATTGCGAGCGCAATTTTAGCCGCATCAAAAGCGTGTTTTTCACCATCTCTTTTTACAACTTCTTTTAATGGTCCTAAATCTAATCCTTCACGCTCTTCTTTTTGAACAACTTCCAACATTTTTTCATAACCCCTCTTTAATTATTTAAACACTAGATGTAGTCTTTTAAAACAACATATAGTGTTTAACAAACTACATTTTGTATTAATAAACCCTACATATTGATTACTTGTCAATACCTTTTTATTGTTTTTTTTTATTAAATTTTTAAGTGTTTAATTTTTCATATTTATTTTTTTTATAAAAGCATAAAATCAGCTGTTTTTATCAATAAAAAATTAGAAAAAAAACAAAAAAAATAA
>JAZSGT010000052.1:0-14834 GCA_045532865.1 Alphaproteobacteria bacterium | reverse complement strand
CTTTATGTGATGGGTTAAAAAATGATTTTAAGGTGTAAGATAGGCGATACTTCGCCGACTGACGTGTACATTGGCTGGCGTACTCGAAGGAGGCGCAAGTGTCCCTAGGTTGCCCTTAAAAGCAGATTTTTAACTTACTATCAGTTGGGCCTTTTAATAACTCACGCCACGCCCACACCACCAACGCAACACCTCCACGCCAACCCTCTCACACCAACACCCACACAGTCGACACAACCTCAGGTTGCACCCCACGCACCACGAGCCCCACGCCCTTATTTACACAACCACAGGTTGCACTCCACACTTCGAGCCAGCTACTACAACTCTAGATTGTACCCCACACGCCACGAGCAAGCCCCTACAACCCTAGATTGTACCCCACGCACCACGCCCACACCACCAACGCAACACCTCTACGCCAACCCTCTCACACCCACACGGCCGACACAACCTCAGGTTGCACCCCACACGCCACGAGCCCCACGCCCACACCACCAACGCAACACCTCCACGCCAACCTTCTCACACCAACACCCACACAGCCGACACAACCACAGATTGTACCCCACACACCACGAGGCCCATGGCCTTGTTTCCACAACCACAGATTGTACTTTCCACACCACACCCAATCATCTCGTCAAGCTGCACCTCTGGTTGTGTCGTTTCATTTTAACTCTAACTGAAAGGAACTTTACCCCTATGAACCAAAAATCTGCTTTAGACATGATTTTAGCACAACCCAAAAGGGGAGGAATGAGCAAAAGTGCCATTTTACTCCACCAAAAACAATGTGAGGACTTTGAAAAAATGCAAAAAGAAATCAATTTGATTAAAGATGACATTCAACAGGTTAAAACGGCGCAAGAAAAAATGCATCAAAAACTAGATAGTTTGATTGAATTGGTGCAAAACAAATCGTCGCTAACCCATAATTTAAAAGAAATTTTTAACAATAAGGTGTTTTTATATCTGCTTATAACCCTAATGTGTGCCATTTTTGGTGTCAGTGTGGGTGAAATTGGCCTTTCCATTTTAAAATAGGGTATTCAAAAACAGCTTGTTTTTTTTGAAAAACGGTTTTTAAAAAAGAAAAAATAAAAAAAATCTTCTTTTTTTCAAAAAAAAATATGCAAAAAATAAAAAATATGGTATAATAAGATCATTAGGGACAAAAATTTTTTTAGCAAAGGGGGCTCCAATGGTTTCAAAACAAGAAAAAATAAAAGATGCAGAAGCTGTTTTAAAGGAATTATCACTTCTGTTGCCAACACAAGGAGATGTAAGTATTGATTCTTTTTCATCAGAAGATAGAGATCGTTTTTACACACTTGCTTCAAAATATGCATCTTTCAAACAAGATCCTGCTTTAGACGGGGTTCTTTCCGGTTTGGAAGATAAATATAACATTCCAGCCGGTTTTAGAACACGGGTTGAAGACTATGCTCAAAGGCGAATGGAGTTGGTTGAAAGTGATAGAAAAGATGAAATTAACGATCGTGAACAACAAATAGCTCAAGATCGTCGAGATGGGATTGCTTATCAACAAGCCCTTGAAGGTGAAGCCAGAGTTTTAACTTATGAAGAAGCAAAAAAATTTGCTGATGAGTTCCAAAGCAATTTGGCTAATCTTGAACAGTATCAATCTGATATGCAAAAACAAGATGCAGAAGTGCTCCGATTTGCAAAAAAAGATACTCAACATCTTGAAATTGCTGTGGGATATCTTGCTGTATCAGATGATAAGCGCTCCTTTGAAACTCTTTCAAAATCTTTGACACCTGAGCAAAGACGCCAAGCTGAACGCTTTTGGGAAGATCAGAAAAAAAGAGTTGAAAATAACACCTCAATTTTTGTGCTAAATTCTGATGGAAAACCGGTTCTTCGCCGAGGGGCTACAACATCAGATGGTAGCCTTGTTACTACTGTTCTTCGCAATGATCCTCAAGCTCTGGAGCATATGCACCAACACCGTGACTCTGTCAGAAGATTTTATTTTTATTCATCCAGAGTGAACCGAGATCTTGCCTCTTATTGTATGACGATGGAACAAGGTCGTTTGACGGATGAACAAAGAAACTCTCTTGGTGTTCCTAAGTTAACGCAAGACCAATTGAATTTCTTGGATTCTGGAACACGTACAATGTATGAACGCGTATTTGGTTTGCCTCGTGGTACAGGTCCTCGCACAAGGAGTATTGCTGTTCATGGACGGTCTGCTCAAACAAGGCGTCAGGTCTCTGATGGGCGTGGTGGTTCTGCTAATCAAAGAGTTGATGCCAGAACAGATGCTAACAGGGGAAAACCAAGTGAACCTGCTGTTAATCAAGCTGAAATAGTTGAGGCTGACAGGAATGCAAGGCCAACGGATGCTCCTGAAGTTGTTTCTTTAAGAAATGCTAAAAAAGATAAAGCATTAGAAAAAGATAGAGTTGATGTTGCAAAAAAAGTTGCTGGTGCAGCTGAAGAAAATATTACAAATCCAACGCCAGATGCGACAACTCAAAGGGAAGCAACAGAACCAATAAACAGAACTGCCCAAGAACCAAGAACATCTGGTGGTGCTTCAAGGTAATATGCTGTTTTAATCATAAAAAAAGACAAGCAAACAAGGCTTGTCTTTTTTTTGTTGTTTGTCTGTATGAACTGGTGTGTTTTATATAAGAAGATTTTTTTTTACAAAATTTATTATTTTTTTTCATTTTTCTCTTGACGAATTAAAAAATATGTACTATGTGATATTTATAGTACAATTATTATTATAAAAAGTACAAAATTAAAGTGTATTTATTATTATAGTCGAAAAGGGGTATCAAATGACAAAAGATTTTGCTCAATCACAAAGAATGGTTCAATGCCGGATGCAATTAGGTTGCCGTGATGCAATGGATTTTTATAAAAAATATGCTCAAGAGGGGCGCTTATTTTCATATCCTAAATATCAAAAACACGAATCGGGTGAACGCCCTTTGAATGAAAAGTCAGCCATGCTTTATGCTGATATTTTTCATGTGGAATGGCAGTGGTTGTTAAACGGGGGAGATAAGGGCGATACGGTTGAATTAGACATGGTTGATGCTGTGGCTTGTTGTGGCAATGGTGTTGTTAATTTTGAAACCAATGTGATTGGTAAGCATGCCATTTCTTTAAGCGCATTCAAAGAGCTCACACCCATTGCACCAGAATATATCAAAATTTTAAAAGTGGTGGGTGATAGCATGGAACCAACCATTTCTTCTGGGGATTTTGTGTGGGTTGATGTTTCTTCAACAACACCGGTGAGTGATGGGATTTATCTATTCTGCATTGGGGATCGTTTGGTTGTGAAGCGCTTGCAAATAAATCCATTTGACAATTCGGTTGAAATTATGTCAGATAATACAAAATACAAGCCTATCAAAGCAAATGATTATCAAACCGTTGCTGTTGTTGGTCGTGTGATTTCTTATACAAAAATGATTGGATAGTTTGCTATGCAACAAATTAAGCGTTATATAACCCCATTTATTATGCAGGCAATACCTGAAATTTTATATATGGTAACCATTCCATTTTATATGGTGATGATTTCTTACTTGGTTATGTTTACCAATTCAACAGATGAAAATTTGTGGTACATGCGCCCTTTGTTTTTAGGCACAGTGTGGATTCCTGCTTTTTTGGGATTTTCATTAAATTTGATATTAAAAAAGATTTTTCAACCAGGGCCACGCAAATGGGTTCGTAATTATCCTGTTGTATTTATTGGATTTTATTCGCTTTACTTTTTTCTTTTAAGCAAGCTTGAGTTTGGCAAAAGTTGTTTAACAGCTGCTGTTGCAGGAGGGGTTCTGATTGTGTTTTTATGCCTGTTAAAAATGGGGCAAAAACAAATGTATTATTTGCCACCACCTAAAGAGTTTTGGTTTTATGTGCTCACCTTTTTGCCACCTATTGTGATTTTGTTTTTCACAGATACATATTCTTTGATTCTTCAAGAATCAAGATACTTTATCTTGCTTTCACCTGTGAGTTATCTGCCTGAAATATTTGGATTTTTCATTTATTCAATTATACGTTCATTTATTGTGTCAAAAAACAAACATCCTATGACCTTGTTTGAAGGTATTTTTATCATGCAGATTTGTAATGTTGCTATGTCGTTTTATTTTGGTTCTTTTTGGGGTGATCGAATTATTTGGATAGCATTGGCCATTTCTTTTGCAACCATTTGGTTGGCAGAACGATTTTCAAAATATAAATCCCTTATCTAAGAATGAAGTATTTAAATTGTCATGGAGAATAAATATGAAAAACAACATCTCAAAAGAAATTATGGATAATATTTATCAAAACATTGAAGCAGACAATATCCAAAAAGTTGTTGTTGGTGCGCTTATTAATGTGTCAGAAGATCAGATATTGCTTCTTAAAAGAAGACAAGATGACTTTATGGGTGGTCTTGTTGAATTGCCTGGAGGCACAGTTGATGAAGGCGAAACTTTGGATGTTGCTTTAAAAAGAGAAGTTATGGAAGAAACAGGCCTTTCTCTTAAATCAATTGATTCATTTCTTGGAACGTTTGATTATCTTTCTAGTAAGGGAAAAAAAACGCGACAAGTTAATTTTAAAGTTACGGTTTTAGATGAGGATGTTAAACTTTCTTCAGAGCATGAAGCTTATTATATCTGTTCTCCTAAAAGTATTGAATTTCAGCAATTAAATATTTCTAATTCAACAAACAAGATTATTCAAAACGCTTCTAAAACAGATGTTTTTAATGTTAATATATAGCAAATCTCATCTGTTTTGGTTTAACGATTTTTTGATTGAAAAATTAAGATAGTTTATTTTTATGGATAGGGGAGCTATTTATAGTTAAAAAAACCACCGATTAAATGGGTGGTTTTTTTGCTTGGTTTTATTTCATCTAATTAAGCAACGTTTTTTTAGCAGTTAGCATTATTTTTGTCAGCAATCCCTTTAATAATGCTGATTTGTTTTTCGCTAATGCCTAATTCTTGTGCATTAAGCGTTACCGTTTCGCCATGTTGAGCCAAATATTGAGCCAAATTTTGCATGCCCCCTCTTTTTTGAGCTTCTGCTTGTTTTTTTGCTTCAACAACGCTGATCATATGTTGAATGGTTGCCTCGTTAAAACCTGCTTGTCTTAAATCAGCAACACTGACACCTGTTACCACTTCTTGCGATGCAACCAAACCAGAGCCTTCAGTTGCTGAACGAGGCGCACCAGCTGATGCAAGTTGTCGTTGCCTTTCAAAATAGGCTTTTTTTCTTTCTTGACTTGCGCCACCTAAAAATCGAGGCATATTGCGTTGCCACCAGTTGAGTTCTACAACTTCATTATTTGTCCCAGCATATGCTGCTGCATGCGTATTTTTATCATTTGGTTTTGAACGTTTTTTCTTTCCATCTTCTTGAATAGGCGCAGGAGAATTTGCTTCTTGCCGTGGGCGGTCAGCTTTCCCCTCTTTTTGAGGTGGATTTTTTTCTTCCCGTGGCTCTTCAGTATGTCCCTCTTCTTGTGGTGGATTTCTAACGCCATCGACAAGCTCTGCATTACGAGCATTATTGTGTCCTGGATGATCAGCTGTTGTCCTGCCTGCTGGGACTTGAGGTGCATTTGTGTCGTCATCCAAAAGTTCTGGTGGAATTTCACCACTTTCAACGTCATATCTTGTATTTGGCATTTAAACCTCCTTATTTTTTTACCTTTTATTATTGTACCATAGTTTATAAACAAGAACAATCTTTTTTATTTCATTGATTATTTTTTTCTAAAGAATCAGGCTCTTTTTCCACCATTTTCATAAATGCATTGATTTTGAGTTGATAGGGGCTTTCTTCTTGAAGGGGTGTTTCATTTTGTTTCTTTGTTGCGTGATAAAAGTCGCTTTCCACTTCTTGAATAACCTTTTTTTGTTGGTGAACCAGTTGATATCTTTTAAGCAAAATATCTTTTTGTTCTTGTGTGGGCAAATAATCAATGGCCAATGTGCCTTGTTCATTGCTACTCATGGGATTAGCCCCTTTTTCAAGCAGATATTTAATCACTTGTTCAGCTTTGTAGAAAATGGCAAGATGCAACAGAGTTTCCCCTGTGTTATGATATGGTTGGTTGATATCAATTTCAGCCTTTTGAAGCAAAATATCTAACATTTCTTTGTTATCAAGAAAGATGCTTTCTTCAATGGCTGTTCTTCCTGTTTGTCCCACGGTATACAAGTTGAGAGGATTTTTGAGCATTTCTTTAACAATTTTTAATCGATTAAAACGCACAGCCTCAATCAGCAATGGTTCTTCATGGAGTTTTTCTGATGTATGTTCTTTGCAATTTGGATGGTTTAAATCAACCTGTTCTTGCTGAAGCAACTCAACTGCCATGGAAACATCATTTTTCATAATCGCTGTTTTAAATTGATAGGCAGGACGTGTTAAATAGGAAAGGCGCGCACGTTCAATGGCTTCAATTTTTCGAATTTCTTTTGATTTTAAAATATAATAACAGCCACTTGCAGCACCTAAAATAACCAAACAGATACTGCTTGCTAAAAGCAAATTATAAAAACTTTTTGTGTTCATTTTCACCTCAAACAAAAACAGGTTCAATGAAATACCATTCTTCTTTTAACTTTAATGGGTTAAATAAATCCTGTCAACTTGATTTTTTTTATTTATCAAAAAAAGTTACTTTTCATGCGTGTTTGTTTTGTTTTTTAAATAATGAAAAGCTTTTTGTTGGAGGCTATGACTTGTTAAGTCTTCTTCTTTATATTGTGTAACACCTTGATATTGTTGTGTTAATCTTAAAAATGACTCGGTAGGCAAGTTTTTTTCTAATGTGTTTAAAAAGACAACTTCATCTTGATTTTTAAAGTTTTTGCGAGAAGCAACACGTTTGAGTTCTCTGCTTGCGATTGGGTCATCGAGCAAAGCACACACCTCAGCAAGGGTTGTTTCTTTTGGTAAAGAATACATATAATCTAAACTTTGCATCCATGCCCCTTGTGAAATTAAAAATGAAAGGGCTGTTTGGAAAGAGCCATCTTTTGAAAAACAAGCTTTTTTTTGCAAATTAAGAGGGGTGTTTTCAGCCTCATCAAACAAAATCATTTGCATTAATTTGGGTGTTCCATAAACCTTACCAAGTTGATTAAAAAGATTTGAAAAGTCTTTGTTTTTAAATGGGTTTTTGCTTGTTATTTCTTTTTTTAAATCTTGTCTTAAGGTGTTCATGTTTAATAAAAGGGGCGCTTTTTCAGAAAAAAGAATTTTCTGTATATTAGGGTGGTTTAAATACAAATAAGCCCCGTGATACTCTTTAAACCCCACCAAAGCGCTCAAAAAATTGTGTTCCTTCTCATAAACCTTTGTGCGATAAAATGGCAAAATCTTGTCAATATGAGGGATAAAATCGCTGGTTAATCTTGTTTTGATATGCAAACCCAACATCCATTCAATGCAATATTTTGTATATCGTTGCTGGACAAGCTCTTTTCTTTTTTCTTTGATTTTGTCTTGTTCCTTTTCATTGATTTTGCCCGGACCTAAAGGGGGGATAGCCTCATTTTTAGGCAAAGAATCTTTTGAGCTTTCTTTTTTTATTTTTTGATCAACTTCATCAAGTAATTGATTGAATAATAATTGGTTTTTAGATTCACCTTTCTTCATTTTACCCTCACTAAAAAAAAGATACTTTTATTTTACCACATTTAAATCAAAAAGACAACATATCACCTTTTTAGCTTTTTTTATGGTAAAAAAAAATCCCTCTTCAAAATGTTCAGAGGGACGGGTCTTTTTTTAATATTCTAACCATCTTCTTATATTCTAACCATCTTCTAAGTGAAGCAAGGCCGTTACACATAAAGGAATGGTAATCAGCGCAGGTCCCCATGCTGCTAAGAAATAAGGCAAGTTTTGTGCCAAACCGGTCGCATTTGAAAGTTGCCCAAGGGAATAAAGCACAAATCCTGAAAGTACAGCCATCACAATGCGTAACATAATTTTGCCTTGTCGCATGGTTGGTGGCAGGGTAAAAACAGCTGCAATCAAAATCATAGCAAGCAATGTGGCAGGATAGGCAATCAATCCATGAAAATACATTTGATGCTCATTGGATGAAAAACCGGATTCTTTTAAAAAGCGAATAAATTTTGGAAAACGCCAAAAACTCATGGTGCGTGGTTCATCATATCGCTCCAAAATCCTTTCCAATGACACATTTGTTGAAAGTGTTTCAACTTGTTTGAAATAGCTGTCTTCAATTGTTGGGTCGATAATAAAAGCATTGGGTAGAGTCAGTTTGTTTTGATGCAAAACACCACTTGGTGTTTCAATTTGGCGAATAAGATGCCCATTAGGGTTTAATTCAAAAACAGATAAATTATCCAAAATTACATCTGTTTTATTTTGTCTAACCCTTGAGGCTCTCAAAACAAGCGTTTGTCCTTCTTGTGCATCACGAATCCAAAGGCCTTTTTCCGTCCAAGAAAAAGGGTGTGATTTGGTTAAACCAATTCTTTCTTCCAATCGTTCATATCTTTTGGCTGTTAAGGCTGAAAAAGGGCTAAAAATTGTTACATCAAACACCCCAATAATCAACACAAATGTTAAAACTGGAACCATAAAGTTCCAAACCGAAAAGCCAATGGCACGCATCACTGTCAATTCAAGCGTTGCACTCTTTTTTAAAAAGAAAATAATCCCCGAAAGCAACACAATAAATGGCAAAATAATATGAATCATTTGAGGAGATTTTAAAAATGCCAAAGCCAAAACATCTAAAAAGGCAATATTTTCACGTTTTGAAGCAATGCGCAACAATTCAACCATATCAAAAAGCATCACAATTGTTGCAAGCGAGATTAATGTGGCAAAGAAAATCAACGCAAAATGCTTTAAAATATAGCGAAATAAGATAAGATTCATTTGATTGTTCCTAAAGATCTTTTTTTATTTTTTAATGCTTATTGATTTTTAACTGAAATCTATTTTTTTGTCAAGCTCTGGTATTGAGGGGGAAGTGTTTTTTGACAATACCCGTCAGTGCAAGTTTCGTTATTTTTTACATCACAATCCCAAATATCAAGGCATGTCTTTGGCTCCTCCATTTGAAATCGTTTAGAAAGGTTGTAAAGCGAAAACTGAAAACGCATTTTATGCTTTAACCCTTTAAAACAACGCCAGTCAGAACCAAAAAACACAGGTTTATCGTTCAAATAAACATCCACATTAAAGGGGCGATCTCTTCTTAAAATTTGAGAACATAACAAAGGAGAAACATCTTTTAACGTAATGGATGCAAAATCATATTCTTGTTTCAAAGTGTTTTTCGTTGTTTCAAAATAATGAATGCTGATGGGGTGGGTGTAATATTTTTTGGGGAAATATTGTTCTCTATTAGCATAATCTTGTGCATTAAAGATTAAAAAATCAAACAATTCATTTGCCTTTTTTGCTGTTAAAAACAAATGGATAACAACGCCAAAAGCAACAACAAAAAAAAGCCCCACAAGACCCATTAATTTTATTTCTTTTTTCATTTTCCCCTCAATGAATGATGCAAAATTTTGTTGCACTTACTATACAAAAGGGAATGTTGAAAGTCAATTTTTAATTTTGTTTTAATTTTTGTTTTTTCAAAAATTCCAATATAACATCTTGATATCTATAAAGATTTTTAATTTCAACATATTCATCAGCATTAAGGGCAAGTTCTTCTTTACCAGGGCCAAAAATCACGGTTTTAATGCCATAACCTTGCATATAGCCAGCTTCGGTTGCATAGGTGAGGCGATAAATGGATTTATCGTTTAAAATTTTACCTAAGGTTTTAACAATTTCGGTATGTCTGCCTTCAGTAAAAGAGGGGATTCTTTCAATCATTTTAACAGAAATGTCCATTTCATTTTCTGAAAAAATCTCTTGATGCAAATTAATCACATGGCGAATGGCAACACCTGCTGGACCTTTATGCACAAAGCGCATCTCCCACTCAAGTTCAAAACTGGTTGGTAAAGAATTTTTGCGTTCCCCCCCTTTGGCAACGCCGACATGAAAAAATGTGGCTAATTTTTTAAATGCAATATTTAGCCGTTCAATAAATAAAATAATCTGCCCACCCACATAAATAGGTGTTGCTTTTTGTTTGCTGGTTGATTGGCCAGATGGCCCTTTAATCATTGTGTGAAAACCCATATATCCCATACTTTGAGTTGCAATGTGCAAATCAGTTGGTTCACCTAAAAAAGCATATTTAGGTTTGATATTTTTTCTTTTTAAAAAACCAAGCACATCTTTGATGCTTGCCATCTCTCTTTCTTTATCATTGGTAAAAGAAAGCAAAATACCAAGCCCAGTTTTTTTTAAGTCTTCAATGCTGCCCAAATAAACTGCCAAGGCAGATTTCATATCAGCAGCTCCAAGGCCGTAAATCTTACTATCCTGAATGAGGGGAGTGTTTGGTTTTGTGATTTTCCATTGATCTTCATTTGTTACAATGGTGTCCATGTGGCCGGATAACATAAGTGTTGGGGTGCTATCTTGCAATGAGATGTTAATTCCTGCAACAATGCTTTCAAGACCGGTTTGCTTGTTCATTAAACGAACATAACTTAAATTATGCTCATCTAAAATTGAACAAATATAATCAACAATTTCAGTGTTTTTTAAACAGGTTTTATCTGTTTTAAACGAGATTAAATCAGATAAAATTTTTTCAATATTCCCCATAAAGCCTCCGGCATAGTTTGTTCTTTGTCTGTTCTAATAAAATTAGAGCCTATTATAAATATTTTTTTCAAACTTGTCAATAACTCTTTTATTTTTTATATAAAAAATAATTGACAAAAGCATGTGGATTTGGTATAATTTCTGCCACACTTTTGATTTTTATTTTTTGTTTTTTAGGTAATGGATTATGAATTTAAACAAAACTCCTGTTTATTTTAAGCCTCTTTTTTGGCAAAAAGAATATTATTCAATTGATGAATTTTCTTCATTGTTAGGGTTTCAGCAAGCTTTGTTTAAAAAAAAGCTTTATCAAGCTATTTTAGATGATTTTTACAAAGCCACTTATACCGGTTTTGAAGATGTTTATCAATTTGAACGGGTGAGGGGCACTTTAAACGCCAATGGCTTTTTAACGCCAAATGTGTTGACCAAACAAAACCGTTCTTGCTTTTTGCCTTTTTATGACGGGGGTGATATCGGTTTTTTGGTGGCAAAAGAGGGGGTGTTGGCTTTTATTGATGCTTATCAAGAAAAATTAATTGACTTAGGGGTCAGTAAAACCAGAATCAAAGCCATTTTGCATAATATCCCATTTCAAAAAACAGAACCTAAAAATGTAATGACGATGTGGGATTTTGCCAAGAAGTTTACCAAAAATTCAAAAAATGTGAAACAATTGGCTGATTATATCTCAAACACTTTTTTTGATACCTATTATCCCAAAAAAATGCCAGATGGCCAAGTGCAAAATGAACCGATGTTTCTTTATTGGCGTGGCAAAAGAAGGGCTACAAACTTTTTTTTCAATTTGGACGCACTTGATTATTTTAAAAAGCAATTTGCCCCTCTTTTGGCAAAAAAAGAAGCTGAAATTGAAGAGGGGAATGAGTTTATTTCAATCAGGCATTATCTGCTTAAAGTTTCAGGCAAGTATGTTGCAGATAAAAAGCTGGTTGATTTTATTAAAGCGCATGCTCTTGATGCCACTTTTGTTGATATGGATGAAAAGGGAAATGCTGTTCAAAAGCCTGTTTTTGAAATGAAACACAACATTATATCAATGCGTAAAAATGCTGTTTTTTCTTTTACAAAACAGTATCAAAATGAGTTGGAAGCTTTGGGTTTTTTTAATATGCAACATATTTTGAATCAATCCCTTCGTTTAAGTGAATTGCCCTCAGATGCGCTTGTTATTTCAAAATTGATTAAAGAAAGTAAATTAATTAAATTTGCCCCTGAAATTGAAGAGTTGGTCGCAAAAGCGTATCTTAAACAGCAAAATACTGCTTCAACAAAAAAAGAGCCTTTTTTAAAAGCATATTATCGTAAGAATAAAGAAGAATATTATATTAACGTGCAAGATAAAGAGCTTTTTTTCAAAAAGTTTTATACCCCATTGTTAAAATTAGGGGTTGATAAAGACCGGTTGGATAGTTTTGCTGGCAAACGAGAGTTGCCTAAACGCAACAAATCAATGGTGTTGATAAGAGATTTGTTTTATATGCTTGGCATTCACCCAAAACAGTTCAAACGGATGAAAGAGGAAATTTTAAATCAGTTTGTGCATGATACATTTGAATTTGTGGATGAAAATGGCAAAAAAACACATCAAAATGTTTTTATCAAAGCAAATTCTCAGCATTCAGTTTCATATGTGATTCAAAATAAACAAGCTATGCAATCATTTTTAAAAGCTCGAGGGGATTATTTTTTGAAAAATAAGGTCAATCCTTTGCGTTTAAATGATGCTTCTGGTGTTCAACCCATTCCTTTAGCAAATGAAGATCAAATGACGGTTGAAGCGTTGGCGTTGTTTTTGTCGCTTCCTAATCGTTTTAAATATTACGTGAGCAAAAATTTGTTGGCCGAAACGTATCTTTCTTCAACAAAAGAGGGGACTACGGTTGAAAAGAAAATGTTTTCACGTGTTCGTTCAAAAAAAGGGCATATTGTTTATGCAATTGATAAGGCTGCGATTAACACGCTTCAAGAAAAAATCAAAGTTTACAAGATTAATTCTGACAGACAAAGAAAAAGGTAATACCCATGCAATATAATGATTCATTTATTCAAAACAATTTACCCCGTCATTATCGTGGGGACAAGTCAGATATCGGTTTGTGGGCGTTAGCACATAAGTTTTGTGTGAATGCCAGGTCAGTTCATTTGTTGGCTGATTATATTGCTTCAAATTTGGTCCCTCAGTTGCATGAAGAAATAATGCCAGATGGATCTGTTCAAAAAAAGCCTTTTTTCTCTTATTACAAAAAAGGGGATGGTTCTTATAGTTTTTATTTAATTAAAGAATATAAGGATTTGTTTTTAAAAAAATATTCAAATCATTTGAAACAAAAAATAAAAGAAATTGAAGCCACAAATGATGTGTGCGATATCAGGTATTTTATCAGACATTATAAAGCCGGAACCAAAAAGCTTGATAAAACTTTAAGAGCCTATATTCTCACACATGCGATGAATATGAAATATGAAGATGTGTTGCCCAACGGAATGAAAGTTTATCGCTTTATTTTTAAAAAAGAAAATGAAGGATTAACCATTTCAAAAAAAGGAATGCCTCTTTTTGTGATGCAGCATCAAAAAGCCTTGGAACAAATGGGGTTTGAAAATTTAAAATCAAAATTGGTTCAACAAATTGATAAAATGCCTCAAAACAAAATTTCAGTGGGGCAGTTGGCTTTACTTTTAAAAATAACTGAAAAAGAAATGTTTTCAAAATTTATCTCATCACCCTCTGTGCAAGATACTTTTTTGCTCAAGCAAAAAGAAAATCAACTTGCCTTTGAGCCAATTGTAAAGTTTTATCGCTCTTTTTATTTGATGGAAAAAGAGGATGTTCCCTCTTTTGTTTCTTTGTTTTCAAAGCCTTTGCTTGATATGGGCGCATCAAAAGAAGCTGTTCAAATTGTGTCTAAGGAAAGGTTGGTTTATCCAAAAACAGATGATATGATTTCAATTAGGTCTTTTTTTCAATCATTGGCAATGAGCCCAACAGCAAAGTTGAATAAAGAGGTTAAAACGACCTTTTTAAAAGAAACATATTTGAATGAACAAACGAATAGGCAAGAACCTGTTTTTGTTGAAGCGAAGGTTTTAAATCGCATTTGCCCCCTATTTGTCAACAAAAAAGCGATGCATTCTTTTTTAAGAAAAAATCGCGCCTTTTTTGAAAAAAGAGGGGCTGTTCCTTATCGAATTGATGCCATTTTAGGGGAACAAATCATTCACCCATGGCGTGAAGATTATATTCCTGTTCGAAAGTTGAAATCAGATTTAAAACTTAATCATTTAGATTATCAAAAAATTATCCAGCACTGTTTAAATGACACGTATCTTGATGTAACAAAAGAGGGAAAAATGATTAAAAAACCACTCTTTTTTGTAACAAGATTGAATGATAAAGGCCCTCTCATTTATGCGATTGATAAAAAAACAGTGGATGTTTTTGTGTCAAGATATGCTTCTGCTTTGAGAATAAACCCAATGATTGTTGCCTCTTTTGGGAATAAACAAAAAATTTCAAACACAGTGCCTGGCTTTTTTTCATTGTACCAGTTTTGGGATATTTTAGGTAGAAGTTATCACTCACAATTTAAAAATTTATATTCTTTTGTTAAAGAAATTTATCAAACAGAAACATTTGTGAAGACATATTTAGGCAAAAGTCCTGTATCAGCTTTTGTTTTTCGTCCTATGCAAGCCATGAACAGAAAAATCTGCATCTGTATTGATGAAGAGGCGATTGCTCCTTTTGTGAAAAAGCATTATAACAAGTTGCTTGAGATGGGTTTTCGCAAAAATCGTTTAGATTTAGCGTTAACATATACGTCAAAGCTGTTTATTAAACGCCCCAGTGGACGTTTTGTTAAAGCAGATTCTACCAGGATTAAAGATTAACTTTATTCTCTAAGTGTGTTTGCTCATAGATACACACATTTTCCAGACGAACGCATTCACCAAGCGCCCCGTCCGGCGATTGTGCCCGTCCGTCAATTGTGCCCGTCCGTCAATTGTGCCTGTCCGTCAAGCCGGCTCATTCACCAAGCACTCCGTCTGTCGATTGTGCCCGTCTGTCAAGC
>JAZSGT010000063.1:0-31752 GCA_045532865.1 Alphaproteobacteria bacterium | reverse complement strand
TTTTAACTGTTTTAAATCAAACCAAGAAGGTATATTTTTTTGAGAGATAATGCGCTTATAAAAACTTGTTTCTGGTGCATTTTTATAATAAACATCAATATCACGAACGGTCAACAACACATCTTCGACTTGATGTTTTTTAAGAAGATTATAAACCTTGTCCATATTCGTCCCATAAAAAATATGATGTGAATCTAAAATCCCTTCTTCATTCCTATGATACGGCGTTGCAACAACAGGGCGTCCTGTTTCAAAAATAATTTTTGGACCATAAAAAACATCACTCAATACCGTTTTAGTTCCATTGTTTAAAAGGTAATTATTTTGAACAAGAGGTTGTCTTGCTTCTTGTTTCGTATGCAACATTAAATCAGCGCAAGAAATAATCAGTATTGCACCTAAGAAATAACAAAAAGAAACCCCCATAACATGATTGGGAACGACATCTTCTTTTTTCATATCTTTTGTTTCAAGCTTGATCCAATCAACAAAAGGTATCAAAGCATACAAACTTAAAAAAGAACAAAACCTGATGCTATAACAAGTTAATATAAAATAACCTAACAAAAAAACACCAACTGACGAAAACCATAAGTCAATTTTTCTTTTACGCCACAGACAGGCTATCCATAAAACAACACCCAGAAAAGGAGAACCTAAATAATAAAGCGTTCTTGAAAAACTATTCAATGGCGATTGCATCTCTTGAATCCGATACATCCAAACATCTGCTAATTGAGATGTAAACAAAGGATAATAAAGCAACCCCATCCAACAAAGAGAAACAAAGCCTATTGAAATTAAAGAAGCTATTTTTTGTAATACTGAGTATTTATCAGCTTGATACCATTGCATAATTTTTAAGTTCAAAAAGACTAATCCTGCCATAGCCACATAGGCAAATGAAATGCGCCCTAAGTCCAAATAAAACAACCCTTGAGCTGGTGGATTTAAAAGCACAGCAATGACTAATGTTACAAAAGTCCCAAAAACAAATGAAATAGCGTCTTTTAATTTTCTTTGAAAGAAGACAAATCCAAGTAAGAAAGCCGATAACATCATAAAAAAGAAAATCCAACTTTCAACTGTTGTCCAAATGCTTAAAGCTGCAAAAACACCCCCTAAAATAGCGCTTTTTTTCTTATCAAAACATATCCAACGTATTAAAAATGCAAATGAAATCCATTGAAACAACAAAATTAAAACATGGTGGTCTGGATTAAAAAAACGAAAAGCAGCTTGAAATGGGAAAGGAAAGAAAATTCCCAAAATAAAAAGAAGCCGATAAAAACCTTTATAAATTGGTTTAATTGCAAAATATGTTGTTAAAACAAACAATATTCCAATAACTGGAGAAAGAAAAATACCGGATAAAAAAACAGCCTCTTTTAATGGATGGGTGTTTTTAAAAAACCAGTATAAACCATACCAAAACATATCTAATGGACGTGTCCAGTGCAAAATCTCACCCTTTGGATAATTACTCAGCATAAAAGGTTGCTCGGCAAAAGAGGTAGACGAAATCCACTCAATCATCCGGTTTGCCCACATATAACTGTCTGTATCACGATAAGTAGCTCCACTTGTTGTCGCCATAACCAACAAACAAAGAAGTGTAACTCCTAAATAAAAGAATAAATCATATTTTTCAAAAAACTTTTTCATATTTTGATTTTATATAAGTTCAGAAAAAAAATCTAGACTTTTTTAAAAATTCAATTAATATGAATTTAAACTATATGAAAGAGGAAACATGCAAGCAATTATCATTGGCGCAGGTCCTGCAGGTTTAACGGCAGCCTACGAATTGTTAACACGGTCCGATATCAAACCAATTATTATTGAACAAAATGATTTTGTTGGGGGTATTTCAACATCTCGTGAATATAAAGGCAATATTGCTGATTTTGGTGGCCATCGTTTTTTTACAAAGCAAAAGCGTGTTTTTGATTTATGGAAAGAGATTTTACCCATTCAAACAAAACCTGCAATGGATGATATTCTTTTAAATCGAAAAAACACTTTTTTAAAAAAGAAAAAAACAATTGATCCTGAAAAACAAGACAATTGCTTTTTATATCGAAAGCGTCTTTCTAGAATCTATTATAATCAGAAGTTTTTTGATTATCCCGTCACACTTTCACTTAATACAATATTAGGTCTTGGTTTATTTCGCATGAGCAAAATCTTTTTATCATATCTTAAATCATGTGTTTTTAAACGTCCTGAAACAAATTTAGAAAATTTTTTCATCAACCGATTTGGAACAGAGCTTTATCAAACATTTTTTAAAGAATATACTGAAAAACTCTGGGGTGTCCCCTGCTCTCAAATTTCGGCTGAATGGGGTGCACAAAGGGTCAAAGGTGTTTCTATTTTAAAAATTATTAAAGAGTTTTTTCATCATGATAAAAAAGAAACCAGCCTTATTGATGCTTTTTACTATCCCAAACTTGGATGTGGCCAAATGTATAATGAAATGGCAAAACGCATTTTAGAAATGGGAGGGGAAATTTGGCTTAATACCAGTGTTGAAAAAATCAATCTTTCAAAGGGAAAGATAAAAAATATCATTATTAAAAAACAAGATGGTTCTTTGCACGAACTCACAAGTGAATATATTTTTTCTTCCTGCCCTATTCGAACACTCATCCGTTTGATGGGTGAAAAAGTGCCTCAGAATGTAAAAGAGATTGCAAAAAACCTTGTTTATCGTGATTTTAAAACCGTTTTAGTTCTAGCCAAACAATTAAAAATCAAAAATAAAACAAAATTTAAAACGATAAATAACCTTGTGCCAGATTGTTGGATTTATATTCAAGAAAAAAATGTGCATATGGGCCGTGTTCAAATTTTCAACAATTGGAGCCCTTATTTGGTCAAAGATTTTAAAAATACCGCTTGGATAGGACTTGAATATTTTTATCAAAAAGGTGATGCTCTTGATCATATTAAAGACATAGATTTCATTCAAATGGCTATTGATGAAGCTGAAAAAATTGGTTTAGTTGAAAAAAAAGACATATTAGAAACAGCAATCTATACTGTTCCTAAAGCATATCCTGCTTATTTTGGTTCTTATGACAGATTTGAGGAAGTTAAAGATTTTTTAAAAACAATTTCAAACCTTTACCCCATTGGGCGTAATGGGATGCATCATTATAACAACATGGACCATTCCATCCTAACTGCGATGGTAAGTGTCGACAATATATTGGGTAAAAAATATCAAGATGTCTGGTTGATTAATACAGAAAAAAAATATAACGAAAACGCTTGATTTTTAAATAATTTTTTTTCAAATACTCCACCCAAACAAACCGGGTGAATAAAATCACCTTTCCAAAAACGTACGAATGAACGAAAATTGCCATTCTTTTTGTTTTTTTTCTTCTAACATAAAAGAAGGGACTTGAGCTTTCTGCAATAACAAAAATTGAGCTTCTTGATATTTTTTAATTCCATTTGAAGATAAGGAAGCAACCTCTTTTGCTCTTTTTGTTGAAAAACATGATTCTTGATATCCCCAAAGCCAAGAAAGTCTTGTTCTGTCTGCATCCCACAAACAAGCCGATACAGCGTCTTGCGCCTCCCTACCCGTTGTATGCAAAACAACGGCTTTTTGAATTTTGTCTTTTTCCTCTTGAGATAAGTTAAATGGATGTTTTTTTAAAAATTCTTTGATAATAGGCAAACAATTTGGACCATGCATTTCATCATAAGCATCATTTGTTCTAGCGCAATCATGCAAAGCACAAGCCAGAATAACTGGTAAAGGATTTACCTTTTCAGACAAAGCATAATCAATCCCAAACAAAACAACTTGTTCTGTATGTGTCAACCCGTGAAACCCAAAATTTGATTGATTGGTTATTTCTTTTATTTTAGGAAGTACCTCTTTAAAAGCAAATCTTGTCCAAAAAAGCTTTTTTTCATCCAATGATTGTTCATGAGTTGTCATTCCCTTGTTCCTTTATTTTAAAATCAGGATTATTCTAAATTAATTTTAAATAAATTGCAATCTAAAATTCATTATTTAATCCATATTTTCAAGGAAATTTAATCATTTTTTTATGATTTTAAAAAATTTTATTAAACAAAATCAATATATTAAAAAATAATTTCGCATTTTGTCGACAAATTTCAAAAAATATGTTATAATATAACCATTAACAAACCAAATAAACCAAAGGAGAGTAAAATGACAACACCAACAACTCAATATGTTTCCACAAATAAAAATGATGAAATGAGCCCATCAAACCCAACAAATCCAACCTATCAACAAAATAATGGTATGAGCAAAAAAGATAAAGATACTGTTATGCTTCGCTCTACATTAAGAAAAGAATTAAAAAAAGATATACGAGATCACAAAACATTCAAAGATATTCAAACAGGTTTATCTGTTTTTGGTATAGGATGTTTTGCTGCTGCCTGTTATTTTATAGGAGGCATCGACACAGCCGATAACAAAGATAAGCAACTATATAATGGTATGGGACTTGGAGCGATTAGTCTTGCTGCTGTTGGAGCTGCTTTAGCAATGGATACACAAGAAGGAAAAAGAAAAAACAAACTTGTCAGAAAAACCATTTCAAACTCCGAATATGCATCTCCTGAAGCCAAAAGAGTTGCTTATGAAGAAACCGTAAAAGCTGTTAACAGCCCAGCATCCAACATTGTCAATGGTGTTGAATTTATTGCAGGTGCTGCAGGTGCTGTTAATGCTATTAATGCTGCTGTTTCTGTAGCTATGACAGGCTTAGCAGATACATTTGCAACTGTTGATTTTAAAACATTGGGTGTTGCTGGCGCCATCATATCAGCTGCTGAATTATTTAAACAAGCTAAAGATGTAGAATCAGCTCGCCGTGTCGAAACTGCATTAGGGAATGCTATGCCTCTAAACATTGAAGGCAAAAAGCTAAGACCAAAAGATATTATGGCAATGAAAAATGCAGCTCATTCTAATTGTTAAGCCTTTCTTATCAGGGAAAAACGCCATTTTAAAATGGCGTTTTTTTTTATTACTTATTGACACCCTCTATAAATTTTCATAAACTATGATATAGCTTTTTATTCTTGGAGGGAAAATGAAAAAACTTATCTTTTTATCACTCTTACTTGTTACAGCATGTTCATCAAACACAAAAGAGCTTTATACCAATGAGTATGGATATGGTATTTATTCATCCACTGGCGATACACTGGGTGAATGCTATAAAAAAGCATATAAAGAATGCCCTAACGGATTTGAAAAATTGGATCGAATTGTTAACCCCAAAGCTGACAAAGCCGTTGAACTTGTTTATGAATGCAAATAAAATCGATTTCATTAAATAATGTCTGCGCTTTTATAAAAAAACTCACCAAATTATTTGATGAGTTTTTTGTTTAAAATTCTATTTATACAAGAAGTTATTCAACCGTTTCAGTTTCTTTTAATTCTCGTACAAATTCAAATTCTCCTTTCTTGTTTTTCTTAAATTCTTCTGATACCCATCTGCTATCAGACCAATCAATCCATAAGATGTCATCTTTTACAAATTTAATCTTTGCGCATTCATGTCGAACCCCAATACGGCACCCTTCTTTATAATCCATATGAATGGCAAATTGGTCAATCCAGTTGATGTGCTTTAATTGGAAAGTTTTTGTCTTTTCAGGATCAGGCATATAGTAATAAACACCATTCTCCCCTTTTGCAAAGTATTCGCTTGACCATTTATCCCATACAATTTGTATAATATCATTTTCCTTTTGAACTAACTTTCCAGTGTCTCCTGTTAAAATTCGAACAATTCTCTCAGCACCCGTTTTTTCTAAATAACCATCCCAACCATTTATCGTATGTTTTAAATAATAAGCAGCTTCCAAATCAACTGGACAATACGCCTTATATCTATTTTCCAAATAAATTTGTGGCATTTTAGGTTTTTGACTGTTTACAGTCATAATCTTTTTCAAAATATTGCATTTTTCTGGTATACTATATTCAAGTTTTATTTCTTCAGGAGTTGGGATAAAAAATCTTGAAAACATTTTTTTATGAATTTCCAAAGAATTATTAACCATTGCATCATAATATTTTTCACTATTTGTATGATGCGATCTTCTATAAACTAAAACATCACTCATTTTTGCCAATTTGCCCCCTTGCATAACAAATTGTCTCCAAAAATCATAATCCTCTGCTGAAATTAAATTTTCATCATATCTGATAAAATTCTTCAATACAAAATCACGTTTAAAAAATGATGCCACATTTGGAAATGAATTGTAAAACATGAGTTCAACATCATAAAAACCATATGAAATATCCGAATGATACTTATCCCCCTTTTGATAGGTGTAATTTGGAATAAATTCTTTTTCATTAATTGTTTCCAAAATCCCTGTTACAGCATCAATTTCTGGATGATCTTTCATAAATGCAAGTGATTTTTCTAAACGATTTGGAACAGACCAATCATCTGAATCCATAATAGCAATGTATGTACCTTTGGCAAATTCAAGCCCCCGTTGTCGTGAATAAGCAATTCCTCTGTTTTTAGGATTGGAATAAACTTTTACACGTTTATCTTTTTTTTCATATTCTTTTAAAACTTTTTTTGTTTCTTCATTAGAGGCATCATCAACAATAACAAATTCAAAATTTTTTTCTGTCTGATTAAGAATAGAATCAACAGCCCTAATCAATAAATCAGGTCGATTGTGAACCGGCATCACCACTGATATTGTGGGCGTTTTTGGCTCTTTAAAAAAGAAAAAACCACTTCCAATAAGAGTGGCACAAACAAGCAAAAGTAATATTTTTTTCATACAAAACCCCTTCAAATGTTAATTTATTATAATTAAACATACAAAAAAATATTAATCAAGCGTTTTGTTATCATAAACGCCACAAAAAAACAAATTGCAAATTGCCGTAAAAAATGGTATATAAAATTTCTTTAAAGGAGTTTACAATGGGAAAAACGGATGAAAAGTCAAAAATTATTGAAGATACAAAATTTATTAAAGCCGTTCATGAAAGAATGACAACTCTTGGGACAGACTCATTTATGGTTGAGCAAAGAATTATCCCTCTCTCTCGGTATTTAATGCGTAATTCTGAATGCTCCCTCTTTTTAAACAAAGATAATTTTGAAAAATTATATCCGGTTTTAAAAGATATGGTCTTACCTGAAAACAAGGTAACTCTTATTGTAACACAAGATGTTCTTCAAAATGAGGAAAAAGACCTTATTGAAAAATTGCCTTTTATTGTGGATGCTGAGTTACAACAAGCGCAAAAACCAAGATTGTCTGAATTATTAGGCCAAGAACATATCTATATTTCTTCAATAGACAATAATATTCCTTCATTCATCCTTGTTAATCATCGATCCTATTTAATTGAAGTGAACAATGAAGAAATTCAAAATGCATTTATATGTGCTCTCAATGCGCCTTTTAACGCAAAACAAGCTGAAAGATTAGATAGGTGTTACTATGTTTTTTCAAAACTAAGAATGGAAAGTACTCCCCTTTTAGAATTACAAAATCAAAAAGAGCCTCTTACATCACAAAAAATTGAATTCCCTCGACCCTTTAATCAAAACACAATTGTTTAAAAAAATAAAAAACTACAAAAACTCTTATCCAAATTTTTTATAAAAAGAAACCCAACAGTTTGTCTGCTGGGCTTTTTTTTATCGTTAAATGTTACATCATATCCTTTGAGCTACGCAAACGTTTATTACCCAAAAGACGAGTAATACTCCGTGAAATATCTCTATGATGATGAATCGTTGCTTTTTTTGTTTCTTGCTGTTGGATTCTTAAAATATTGGAAACAGTTGGATTTTGTGATTGAACAGGTGTTGAATCCAATTGCTTTTGCATTACTTGAGACAAGGAATAAAGACCTGTTAATACATTGGCTGTTTCTTCAGCAATATATTTTTGCTCATAAGAAGATAAAAATTGCCATTCTGCTGTTTGTTTTAACTGCGCAGCTAACATTGCAGGTGTTAACCCTTGATTATTTTCAATCAAAGGATTGGGATGGTATTTTAACAAATAAGCTATATCTAAAACATTTTGAGGTCTTGGATTAACATTATCCCCTGATTCAATTGTGTTATGCCCACGGAATTGACCACTTTTAACCACAAGATGAAGAAGTGTGTCTCCATTGGCATCTTGGCCATTAACATCACACCCTTTTTCTAACATTTCTTTAATTTTATCAACTTGAGGAAGAATTTTTTGAAAAGGTAAAGCATTTATTTCTTTCAACGCCTTTTCAATTACTATATTCATTTTACCCATAAAAATATCCTTTCCATTTATTAAAAAAGTAAATGTAATTTATCATTTTTTTTAAAATTTTTCAAGTTTTTTTTATAAAAGAGCGTCAGCCAATCTCTCAAGTGCTATTATATCTTGTTTTTTCAACGCTGATTTAATCGTGACTTTTTCTTCAATCAAACGCATATTTTTAAGACCAGCCATTTCCTTCATCATAACCAAAGCAGCCATTGGCGCCCAAGAACCATTTTCAATGAAACCAACGGTTTTGTTTTGAAAATTTTTACTTTTCAAATGATGAATAAATGTTGCCATATAAGGGAAAACATCTCCATCATAAGTTGGGCTTGCAAGAACCAAATGAGAATATCTAAAGGCATCTTCCACACATTCAGCCATATCATCCCTTGCTAAATCAGCAATAGCAACCTTTTTTGCTCCTTTTTGAAGAAGAATTTCTTTTAACAAAAGCGCCGCTTTCTTCGTGTTCCCATAAATGGAGGTATAAGCAATAAATACCCCCTCATCTTCTGCTTTATAAGAGCTCCAAATATCATATTTATTAATATAATAAGCTAAATTTTCAACCAACATAGGACCATGTAATGGAAAAATCTTTTGAATATCCAAAGCACTTGCTTTTTTAAGAAGTGTTTGTACAGGAGCCCCATATTTTCCAACAATATTAATATAATATCTGCGTGCTTCACAGTCCCATTCTTCCTCAGTATCCAACGCCCCAAATTTGCCAAATGCATCAGCTGAGAATAAGATTTTTTGACTTTGTTCATAAGCAACCATCACTTCAGGCCAATGAACCATTGGAGCTGTTACAAAAGTTAAAGAATGCGCACCCAAAGACAATACATCCCCTTCTTTGACAACATAAGACCTATTTGCAACGTCTAAATCTTCAAAAAATTGTTCCATCATTTGAAACGCTTTTTGATTAGAAACGATTTGGATAGAGGGATATTTCTCAACCAATTTCTTAATTGATCCAGCGTGATCTGGCTCCATATGTAAAACAACTAAATAATGAGGCATTTTATCCTTTAAAACATCTTTTAAATTTGAAAGCCATTCCTCTGCCTTATGAATATCAACCGTATCCATAATGGCAATTTTTTCATCCATAATCACATATGAGTTATAAGAAATGCCATTAGGAACAACATACTGCCCTTCAAACAAATCAATCTCTTTATCATCCACACCAATATAATAAATTTTGTCTGTCAAACTCTTTTGCATCATGGGTTTTCTTCTCCTTATTTAAAAATTTGTTTCACTTTAACAATTTTTTTTCAAATTTACAATATATATTTGGCAAAAAAGGTGTTGACATCTTGAATAAAAAATTGTATGGTAAAAACCATGTTAAAAATGCAAAACTTTATTATTATTATTTTTACTCTTTTGTTTATTAAACAAGGGAGAGCTGTTTGTTAGTAATAAGGTTTAAAATAGATTTATTATGATACAGCTCTTTTCATTTAGAAAAGAGCTTTTTTATTTCAAAAAAAGGTCATCCATGCAAATACAATCCAAAGATTTTCAAAATATACTAAACGCACTCCCTGCTCTTAAAAAAATATATAATACACATTCATTATTAGATTATCTTAGAACTGAAATCAAAGGATTTCAGATGCAAAATAGTACTTTTGTTGAAACTGATATTTTGCTTGAAACCATTCATGAATCGATAAATTACCTTTATGGAAATGCTATTGCAAATGATGTTGTAAGACAGCTAAAGGACTTTCCCGTTATGGAAACAGGTACACATTTAGCTTTTTTAAGAGATTATGATACCCCAAAAAAGGATGAAACAAGATCTTTACTTAATCAAAACATACTCATTTCTGCAGCGTTGATGAAAGTTAGCCAACAAAAATACCACATTGGTTTTTATGGATCAAATGTATCACTTGTTCATCCTTGTGGGGGTGGTTATTTCCAATTAGGAGATGAACTTTTCCCTGTTGATGCAGTCAAACTCATTCGAAAAGGTGTTTTATATCAGTCAAAAAAAATACCTGAAGTCTATTTTAATGAAGATATCCTCTTAACTGCAAAATTAAAAATGCTGAACAGTGTTATTCAAATAGCTTTGCAAGATGAAAATATGCCTTATCGAGATAAATATACAGCAACTCAAAAAATTATTTCACAAGTCCTTCAAGGAACTGATGCCCAACATGTTGCTATTGCTTACAACAGCTTAAAAGAAACAAAAAAGAATTTAATACAAGATGCTTTTTCACCACTCAGTTATATAGCCAAAAAAACTTATGGTTATACATTCAGTGACATTGACACACAATATGAAGAACTTAAAGTAGTTTTTGAACGTAAAGACTTAAATACATTATCTGAACAAGTTGCGCTTGTGCAAACACAAACCATCAACAATATTCTTAAAGGTACAGGGGTTACACATATCACAATTGATGGAACTGATATTAGTCGAAAATTTTTGATAAAAGCGCTTAAAAATAAAAACAGCATTTGGTATAAAATATTCTCAAATCCTGAAAAATTTAAAAAATTCCAACAAGAATTAACTGGCATCCGTGCTGCTTGGAAAGAAGGAGAATCTCCTTTTGTTGGCGTAGGAAATGAAAAAGGAATTTCAAAATTCTTTAATTTTTCATTAGACGCACTCCCTCACGATCCAAACACATTAACAGACATGCTTGAAAAGAAAAAAATTGTGCCTTCAAGCGCATTGATTTGCTTGATTTGTCAAAGTGCTAATGTGCTAGCCCATGGTGGGTTCTTTCAATCAACCTATTCATTAAAGATGAAAAAAGCATTTCAACGTGTGTTAACAGCCATTAATGAGCAAATGCGCTCTAAAACACTTGAAAAAATGCCTGTTGACTTTATGTTACTTAGTTTGGGAGCTGTTGTATCAAAAGAAAGTGGCAAACCACTAAAATTATCTGAAATTACCCGTTTAAGCACAAAAACACGTACAGAAATTGTTGATCAAATTCCAAAAATAAGTGGCACTAAGAGCGTTACAAACACAATCAAAATATTAAACCAATATTTAAATGAAACAGCTCCAGGATATATTGAAGAAGAAGCTAAACGAAATCAAGTTGTCAAACCAATTATTATCTTGAAGCATAATAAAATTTATCGTATATATGGATACAATCTTAATACACTTCTTACAGGGAGAGGCTTATGTTAGTTTTAAAAAAAATCGAAACACCTCATATTAAGTCAAATCTTTTTTATACAACAACACACAATGCTTTTTACAAAGATATGTACACGTCTTTTGGGTTAAAAGAAGCTCTTGTCCATCCTGAGCTTTACGAAAAATTAATTCAATTAGAGCCGATACTTGAAAAGCATAACCTCAACTTAATTATTTATGACGCTTTTCGTCCGTTAGAAGTTCAAAAGTTTATGTATGAAACAGCGCCTGCTTATTTAAAACCTTATATCGCCCCTCCTCCACAAGAAGATTCAAAACGTGGTTTTCATCCAAGAGGTGTTGCAATTGATTGTTATTTAACTGATTTAGAGGGAAATGAACTTGAATTTCCAACAAAACCAGATGCCTTTTATGTCGGATATGAAAAGGATAAAAATTACCCCTCATATTTAAAAAAATGCCATCGTGATTATTTTGGCTCAGACGTATCCCAAAAGGCTATTGCTCATCGAAAACTGCTTGAAGATATGATGGTTAAAATTGGTCTTGAACCTCTACCTCATGAATGGTGGCATTTTAATTTAAAAGAAGCATGGACTTATCCCCTTATTCCTTCCCTAAAAAATGTAAAAATTGAATAAAAAGGGGTTGACATTTCTTTTTAAAAGGCATATTATTCATCTTATGATAACAAAAACGATTAACTTCTTTGGTTTTTATTTTTACTCTTTTTACTTTAGAAAGTAAAAGGAGCGTTTTTTGTTAGCAGATTAATCAAAACCATTCATTCAAACAAAAAATAGCTCTTTTCAATTGAAAAGGGTGTTTTTTTTATTCAACAAGGGACAAAAAAATGATAGAACAAAGTCAAACTGAAAAATCCATTAAACGTGTCAACGAACTTTTAAAATCAAAAGTTGTTTACGATTATATGCTTTCATTAATGGATGTTAAAAGTTTTATGTTCAAACGCTTACCTATTGAACGAAAAGAAAGAGAAGTTTATGATAAAACAAGGCCAGAAATTCGCTCAAAAAATGCAAGAGAAAGTATGAATCTTTCACTTCTTATTCAAACAAAAGAAAAAGCCGAACTTGTTTCACTTTTAAAAAGTTCAAATTTATTAAGACACCAAGTAACAATGATTGTTTTGATTGATTATGGCGTTTACGTCAATAACAAAGATTTTGAAAAAAACCTTAATGCACATTCACAACCCACAGCTTATAAATGTGGCGCTCAATCCTATCCAATGAAAGTTCCAGCTGATAGAATAAGGGACTACACTTGTTAACTTTTTTTTAAATCATATTGACAAGTTAGATTTTATTTGTTAATATAAGGGAAACTTAAAGTAAGGAGAAATTATGTTTATAGCATCAAAACAACTTAAATCTAAACGTGAGGTGATTCATCTCCCGTTGTAAGTTGTTATCTATAAATAAAGGTTTAACAAGAAGAAAGCGGGATTTAAAATCTCGCTTTTTTATTTATTTGAAAGGGTAAAATGACTAACACAACATTTAAAAACGCGCAAAATATAGAAACTCTTTATTCGGGTTTATTATCCAAAATGAATGGGAAGAGTGTTAAATATGAAAAATTTACTGTGCGTTTACTCAAAAAAGATGATGTGTCTAGCATGTTTTTTCTTGCAAAAGAAATTTACAACAACTTAGGTGAAAAAGAACAAACATTTATGCGCAAACATGAAAACCCCTCTTATTTTAAAAATGCCGTTCAAGACCCTTCAATGGCTTTTATTGGTGTTTTTCACCAAAATAGACTTGTTGCCATGTCTTATATAAAAGTATGCAAAAATAGAGACGTTTTCAATAATGAAATCCCTCATCAAAATACAACAGCATTTGAAAATAATAGAAGTGTTGCAACTTTTGGTGGAGATTGCGTTTTACCTGCTTATCGTGGAAACAAATTCAACCAATGCATGGTTGCTATTCGATTAAAAATGGCTGAAAAACAAAATTGTATGGAGGTTTATTCTATTATTGACAGAAATAATATCAATAACCTGCCCCCATATTTCACAAACAATTTTAAATTAATATCTGCTGGTATTGACCCTTCAGATAATGGACCTATTTACACAATGAGATCCAACTTAAAAGAAAAAAAACATATACAGACTGTTGGTGTTGTCACCACATTTGTTCATGCAACAAACAAAAAAATGATTGATAAATTACTCATACAAGACATGCAAGGGATTGATTTTAACCCTGCAACAGGAATAATAAAATTTATTCCAACAACTCAGCTGATACAGACAAGAAAACCTATTTTAAAACCTGCTTATATGAGAGGAGAACTAAACTATGTTTGATGTTTATAAGTTTAAATCTAATAAATTAGGACCTCATATTTTGATTTTAGGAGCTGTCCACGGAAATGAAATTGCAGGAACCTTAGCAGGAGAATCCATTGCTCTTGATTTTGAAATAGGCAATTTGAAGCTTATAAAAGGAAGCGTAACTTTTATTCCTCTTGTCAATAAAAAAGCACAAGAACAAGACACTCGCTTTGTAGATGAAAACTTAAACCGAGTTATAATTTATCATCCAAATCCTACAACCCATGAACAAAAAATTGCAAATAATCTTCTTCAACACATTGAAAAAGCTGATGTATTGCTCGATTTACATTCAACCCATTGTGAAAAAGATGAAGCCTTTGCCTTTATAGATTATCCTACAAAACAAAACTGTGAGTTGTTACAGGTTATGCCTGTACAAACAGCCTTAGCTGGTTGGCCAAGCATTTATGAAAAAAATACTAAAATTCTAAATTATTCCACAGAAGAATATGCCCATATGAAAGGTATAACAGCTCTTACACTTGAATGTGGATATCACAAAGACAAAAAATCAATTACGCTTGCCAAAAAAGCAATTTTAAACACCCTTTCCCATTATGGTATGATTCAAAATAAAAATCCTATCCTTCAGCAAAAAAGGATTGTCCATCTTGTGTCTTATATTATCAAAGAAAAAAATGGCATTTTATTAAAAGATTACAATCACTTAGACCCAATTTACAAAGGAGAGGAAATTGCAAAATATGCTTCTGGAGAAATTTTAAAAGCCCCTTTTGACGGATTTATTATCATGCCAAATCATCAAGCTGAAATTGGCGCTGAATGGTATTATTTAGGAAAAGAAAATTCATAAAAATCAATAAGAAATAAAAAAAATAAAAAAAATAAAAATTTTTCTTGCATTTTATTTTAAAATAAGATAAAAATGAATCTGTTGTTCCAGCGTAGCTCAGTGGTAGAGCAATCGGCTGTTAACCGATCGGTCGTAGGTTCGAGCCCTACCGCTGGAGCCATTAAAAAAGGTCTCTTTTGGGGCCTTTTTTTTATGCGTTCCATATGGTAGGGTGAGAACCGTCAAAGGTTCGCTCGCAAGTGTTAGCGTAGCGGGCGGTGAGGGTCAGCGAGGCGGTCTGAAATGAAATGAAATGAAGACGAGGGATTTATCCCGAGCAGCCCTACGCTCAAGCCATTAAAAGAGTTTCTGTTATAGAAACTCTTTTTTTATTGCCTTATTAAAAAATATTCTATAGGATAAACTTATTAAAAATAAGGAGATACGATGTTTCGACAAAAATTAGAACGCATTTTAACAAAAATATGTATTTATGGGGGATTACTTTTTTTAATTTTACAACTTTCATCATGTTATCCAAGTTTAGGTTATCCTTTTCGAATATTAACAAGGCCATTTAATCAAGCTTTTTTTGCAAAAAAAACAAATGAGACATTTGGACCGTTGCAAGAAACATACGAAGATTACAAAGATCCTCATCCCAATCAAATCATTACTGTAAATGGCCACAAAATCAAAAAAACATTTGTTAAAATTTACCGAGCAACTGGTTATGTTGCATGGGTTGATCAAAATGATGCACTTATTAAATCTTGGTATTTAGCAGCTGGCAACACCAAAGTGGAAGGACTTTATGACAGCGTTGCACCCATTGATTTATCTCTTGTCTTTGGCAAAACAGCTGAAAAAGAGAATGTAAAAAAAATTAAATTTTCACATAGTGAAAATTTTTTAAGTGCTGAAATTCCTCACGGGGTTTATTATGACGATAAAGATGTAACAAATATTCACGTAATTCCAGCCTCTCGAACGATTAAAAAAGCTCTAAAAAATATTAATAGAGGAGAAATCGTTTCTATTGTTGGATATTTAACAGATTGGTCAGGAACTGACGACTTATCTTATGCAGAATTTCAAACAGCCAGATATGCAGGAGAAATATCTAAGCAGCGAATCGGTGGACAAGTATCTGGTCTATGTAAACAACTTCTTTTAACTAAAATTATTTTAAATGGGTATGTCTATGAATAAAAACATTCAAAAAAAATGGTCCATTCTTTGTAAAAAAACATACAAAGCCCACATTGCTGATGTAGATGGTAATTTAACTGGCACACATGAAAACGCTTCAAGCTTATCGCCTTTGGTGATATCTCAAATTCAAAAACATTTAAAAAACGGAATCCCTTTCGGCATTTGCAGTGCCAGATCTTTTGAAGATAACCCTATGCTCAAGAGCATTCTAACAGATGTAACAGAAGGACTTTCTAGTAATGAAATTAAAAACTTTTTCATCTTCCCTGAACAAGGGGCTAGTGTTTTGTCTTTTAAATTTGATAAGAATAAAAATATTATTACAAAAGAAATTGATTTAATTAAATTTTTCAAAATAAAGGGGTATAAAAATCTTTTTAACTCTTTTTCAAGACAAGAACTGTATAAAAAAATTACAACAACACTCAAAATTGATAATGAATTAAAATATAAGGGAGATAAAAAATACGGATTTATCGCCCAATTGAACGAAAAAGACCTTATTCTTGACCAAGCGCATCAAGACAAAATTTTCAATTTAACACACTTGATGAGCGATTATGTTCAAAAAGAATTTCCTTTATTTGAGGTTCTTTGTACCAGAAAATCCATTTATATTACGTTAAAAGGAGCCAACAAATCTCTTGCTATTCGTTATTTCTCTAAAAAATATAACCTTGATTTTAATGAAATTGTCGGCACAGATGACCAAGGAACAAAAGCTGGTGTGGGATACCCACTTATTTGCCACAAAGCAGGCTTTTCAACCAACACTTTTGAAGAGAAAGAGGAATTCCCTTTCCCTGTAACATCCATCTGCTGCAAAAGTGGCGTTGAAGCTTGGCTATTCATTGAAAAAAACTTAAAATACAACACCCCCATTTCTTAATTTGACAAAAAAGCATATCTTTGGTATCCTATTTATATAAAGACGGAGGGACAAAATATGGTATTAGAAAATCAAGAAGATGCAACTCTTTTATCAAAAGAAACTCAAACTACTATTGAGGCAAAAAAAACTGATTTTTTGTTTGATAAAATTATATCTTCCATTTCACTTGATGAAATCCCAAGCGAAAGGACAAAAGTAACTACTGATAAAGAAACCATTCAAAAAAGTATCGCTCTTTTTGGACGGTTGATTGCAAATGGGCACGTCAATTGGCCTTATTTCCCTGATTCTTATAAAATGAAATTTAAAAAAGGAATTATTGATCTTTATAACACACCACCTCAAACAACTGCCGAAATGCTAAAATGTATGGAAACACTTTTGTTAAAAAGCATTCCAGATAACCACACTTTTTTACTTAACAATCAAAACCAACGATTGATTAATAGTGAGACAGCCCATGCAGTTGAAGATGCTGTCATTGATAAATACCCCAAAACGAGTGTTGGTCAAAATGCTTGTTTTTCTCTTCCTAATCAGGAAAACACTCAAACGCTTTGTTTACAACAAAATGATAAAGGTCATTCCATAGGCATATTCACACAAATAGTAAATGGGAAAAAATTAGGAATTATCGCCTTGTCAAAATGTCCACAACCCAATGATCCTAATTTTGATTTTAAAGCTTTTTTAAATGTATTGGATGAAAATTTGCAACATTTTGATGGTGTTGTTTTTGATGCAAGAGGAAATGAAGGTGGCAACGCTCTCATAATTGCAGAAATCAACAAAAGATTGTATGGGAATGATCCTCAATTTTTAAAAGCACGCCACATGCGAACAACTGATGAAGCAAAACACATTCACATGCTTAAATATCCTGGATATGAAAAAACACTTAATCGTATTTATCAAACTGCCAATGAAAACGGATATTGCACTTTGCAATCTATGGAAAATACTAATTTTAATCCTGAAAAAGGATATAACAAGCCCATTTATGTGTTAGCAGATCGCATGACCTGCTCTTCAGGGGAATATATATTTGCTCTTCACAACCATCCAAAAGCAAAATTTATGGGAGAAAACTCCTGTGGATGTGGAGAGTATGGTGACACAACAGGTATTCCTTTACCTGCTGGTGGGCTACTTGTTACTGGGTGCTATATAAATGAAATGACCACTTCCATTCCAGAAGGCATTGGAAAAGAACCAACCCATCCAACACCAAAAGGGATGGATGCCCTCTCCCATGCCATGGCAGAGTTTAAAAAAGATTTATCCCCCTATGTCAGACCTTTTTCAAACACTGGGCGTTAATAAATAACACCACAAGCCATCCGTCCTTCTCCTCCCCCTAATGGTTTGGGTGCATCCTTATAATTATCCCCCTTTTGATGAATAATTAAGGATCTGTTTTTAATTTCATCAAAAGAAAGTTTGTTGTGATAAAATTTTGTTTTCACCTGCCCCTTATGATCTGCTACCAAAAATGGTAAATCTCCTTTGTGACCTGCGCCCTTGGGACCCAAATGCTGATTTGTTTCATCAGGATCATAATGAGCACCAGCTTTTCCTGCTAACACAATGTTTCCATTTGCATCTTTTGAAGGCATACAATTTCCATTTTCATGAATGTGAAACCCATGGGCCCCTTCTGGAAGATTTTCCAAATCCACCTCAAACAACAGCCCTTCCAATGTATCCGTTATTTGAACAGTTCCAATTGACAATGGAACCTCTGTTGAACTTAACAAATAAATTTCTGCAACAGTTGTTTTTTGTGACAAACAACAAGCTGAAGTTAACAAAAAAGCCGTAATCAAAATTTTTTTCATATAGTCAATCTCCTTTTGCAAATTAAATAGATGAAATATCAAATAATTCAAGTAAATAAGCTGAAATTTCAACCATTACAAACGAAAGTTTGTATCCGATTAACTTTACAAATAAAGGAGAGAAATTATTTTTATCTTGAATTTGTAATTTTTTTATTTTATAATCGGTATAGCTTGATTTAAATCAGTCAAGTCAGGGCGTAGAAACCCTTCTGACAATAAACAGTCGTTCGCATAACGACTAAAATAAGTATGCCGATAATCTGTCTAAAGGACGGATGTCGGTGAATAAGGTTCTGCCAAATAAGCCGAGCCGTGCTTTGTTTATTGTCAACGGTTTTCTAACATCCGCCCACCTCCTATTTTGGTGGGTTTTATTAATGGTAAAAAGGAGAAAACGATGGTTATAAAATATCTTATATTTCAACATACTAAAATATTCATTAAAATATTTTTTTAATCTTGACTTTTTACCTACTTAAGGTCTATTATTAACACACAAAAAATTATCAACATAAACGAAAGGACAACAAATGAGGTACTCAAACACGGCTCTTAAAGAACTTTCAAAACGATATAAAAATATTTTAATTAAATGCGCCATGCTTAATGCGGCTGCTTTAATCGCTTTTGCTACACCTGCTATGGCTGAAATTATTACTCCCACCTCTAGTGTTTTAAACTTAACAGATGGTGGTTCATATACAATCGAAGAAAATGTTTCTATTTCAAGTGAAACTGATGGTATTCTTGTGTTATCCCCTAAAGATAACAAGCATGAAGATGGTCGATATAACGGAACACAAGTTGATATCACAGCAAACACAGTTTCTATTTCAACATCAGCACCAGGTGATGACTATGGTGCTATTTGGGTTCAAACAAGAACAGCTGAAAAAACACCACCAACCGACTCCTCTCGCTTAAACATCACAGCTGATACTATTTCCATTTCAGCAAAGGACAATGCTGTTGTGGCAATGAGTAATGGCATTGTTAATCTTTCAGGAAATACAACAATAACAGGGAATGATGCCATTCTTGCTCGTGGTTATGCAACTGTCAATATTAACACCTCTGAAGCTGATACAAATAAAACACTTAAAATGAAGGGAAATATCAACTTTAACTATAATAAAGCAACCTCTGGTTCAACAATTGATGCTTATGTTAATGTTAATTTGAATGGTGCAGAATCTTATTGGGAAGGGAATACTATTATGAGTTGGGATGAAAAACCCTCCCAAGATAAACTCACTGTTTCACAAGCACATGTTACATTAAATAATGGTGCTGCTTGGAAAGTAACAGAAGTATCAGAAACAGACAAACAAATTGCTCTTAACAATTTAACTGTTAATAAAGGTACAATTACTGTAAATTCAGGAGCTACTGCTATGGTTGAAAATGCAACTGTTAAGGGCGATTTAACCTTGAATGGAACGCTTACGACTGTTTCAGGTGGTACTGTTACATTTGAAAATGGTTCAACGCTTACAACAACACTTGATTCTTCAACAGTCAAATTTGATGGGGATGGTGAAGTAAAAGGCACAATTAATTTAACCTCTCTTTCAGCTGGGACATATGCCTTTATGGGTGAAAATGTTGATCATTCATCTTTGTCATTTGCTGATAATGCCTTATATGATATTGCTCTTGATGGGGATAATCTTGTTGTCACAACAAAAGCTGCCGACAGCATTGCTGAAGAAACAGGTGCTTCTCAACAAGAAACATCAGCATTGGTTGCTATGGTTGCAGCTGATGGTACAGGCACAGAAAAAGGACAACTCATTGCAGCTGCTCTTTCTGAAGCTATGCAATCAGGGGATGCAGCTGTAGCTATTGATGCTGCAAAACAAGCAGCTCCAACAACTGCTCAAGTTGTCGTTGGTATTGCAAAAGAAGCAGCTAACACGGTTGCAAAACTTTCAACAAACCGTTTAGACGGTCTTAAAGGTCGTGCTGGTGGGGATGTGTTAGAAGGTGCTGGTCTTTGGATGCAAGCTCTTTATAACCACACAAAACAAGATTCAACAAGCACAAGTGATGGATTTAAAGCCAACTCACGTGGTCTTGCTATTGGTGTTGATAAAGAAGTTACAGACACAACCGTTCTTGGTATTGGATATGGTTATATGAATACTGATGTTGATTCTTATGGCCGTGATTTGGAAGTTGATGGTCATAACTTCTTCGTCTATGGCAAATATCAACCAAGCAAATGGTATGTTAGCTCTGTTTTGAATTACAACTATTCAAAATATACTGAAAAGAAAACACCTCTTGGCATTTCATTGCGTAGTGAATATGATGTGAACTCCTATGGCGCTCAACTTATGACTGGTTATGATATGGACAATGGTATCACACCTGAAGTTGGACTTCGCTACTTAGTTGTGGATGCTGATTCATATAATGATGGTATGCAACGTGTTCGCTCTGATAAAGATGATGTCTTAACAGCTGTCGCTGGTATCAAATACAGCACAGATATCAAATCTGATGGTATTGTCTTTAAACCAACAGCTCGTTTAGCAGCAACATATGATGTTGTTAGCGACAACTCTCGCGCTAACGTTTCCGTCATTGGAGGAAACAGCTATTCAGTTGATGGAGAACGTTTACATCGCTTTGGCGTTGAAGCTGGCGCAGGTGTAACAGCCTCTGTTGACAACATTGATATCACATTAGAATATACTGGCGCTTTCCGTCAAGACTACAAGTCTCAAGGTGGTATGTTAAGAGCTAGATATAATTTCTAATTTTAAATACTGTACAATAAAAAGCTCTCAGGTTTCTGGGAGCTTTTTTTTATAAATCAAATCAGAAAAGTATTCATCTTGGTTATAACTTAATAAATAGGTCTTAATCGCCCTGTCGCATCAAGTTCTATCCCTCTATTTCTCAGACTTTGTTTCCCTGCTTCATCATATGTGTAAAAATAAACAAGTTCTCGCTCATTAATTGTGTTTGCATCAATGGCTGCTTCTGGAATTCCCCAAATAATTGAAATTGGCCATGTTAACAAATTTAAAAACCCATATAGATAATGACTTTTTTCAGCCCCTTCACCACTCGCTAAATAAAAATTACCAACCCCAGGGAGAAGATTTAACCCACCTGCTGCTCCAGCACTGGCTGGTGCTTCCCATGGGCCAACAGGTTTTTCAACTGTAATCCCTTGAGATTTCAATGATCGAACAGCTGTTTTTTCAGTATATGACAATGAACTACATCCAGACAAAAGAGTCATTGCAAGAATTAATGAATAAAATTTTTTCATTTGAACAACCTTTCATTTTATAAAAAAAACGAGGCCCACCAAAAAAAAGGTGGGCGGATGTTCAAAAACCGTACAAAGCTAACGGTCTCGACTTATTTGGCGAGGCCTTATTCGTCGACATCCGTCCATGGCCGGAGCCGACATTATTTTAAAGTCGTTGTCAAACGACTGCTTTGATATAGGGTTTTTGAAGACCCAGATAAACATCTTCTTTTGTTTATCCATTTTTAACGTTAGCATACAATTATATGATTTGCAAGTGGTTTGTTCAAATATAAAAACTCCCCCTTGAGGAGGAGTTTTTCTGTCTTGAAATTAGAATTTCTATTTCTTCGTTACAATAAAGATAAGACCTTTTTCAACACCCGTGATTAAAACCTTTTCACCTGCCTTTAACTCTTCATCTGTAACGGCAATCCAAACACTATCACCTACTTTTACCTTTGATTTGCCATCAACTGTATCTTGTGTTAATGTTGCAACTTGCCCCACATATTGAGCAGCCAAATCATTCAAGTTTTTGTAATCTTTCACCCCTTTGAAGTGATTTTCAGCCTTTTTGTAAAGATATATACCAGTCAAAGTTGATAAACATGAAAAAATGGAAAAAGCAACCAACTGCATTGTAACTGTATCTGGAATAAGAACCATATACACACCCCAAGAAACAGCAAGTGATGCCAATCCAAACCAAATCAAATATACCCCAGGGATAAATAATTCAAATAAAATTAAAATTAAACCCAAAGCACTCCATTCTAAGTATGACATTTTTTATCCTTTCTTCCCATTCGTACCTAATACATCTTTGGCAATTTCAGCAATACCAGCAATTGAATTCATCACATTTTGTGTTTCAAGAGGCATCATAATAAGTTTTTGATTTGGAGAAACAGCAATACCTTTTAAAGCTTCAATATATTTTTGACCTAAGAAGTAATTAATTGCATTAATATTCCCTTTTTTGATTGCATCAGAAACAATAGCTGTTGCTGTTGCTTCTGCTTGAGCAATACGTTCTCTTGCTTCAGCTTCTCTAAAGGCGGCTTCTTTTTTACCTTCTGCTTCCAAAATAAGAGCTTGCTTTTCACCTTCAGCTTTTAAAATTTCAGCTTGGCGAAGACCTTCAGCATCCAAAATATTGGCACGTTTTTCACGTTCTGCTTTCATTTGACGAGCCATAGCATCAATCAAATCATGTGGTGGGTTGATGTCTTTAATTTCAACACGTGTTACTTTAACACCCCATGGAACAGTCGCTTCATCAACCACAGCCAACAACTTATGGTTAATTACATCACGTTGAGAAAGCAAATCGTCAATATCCATAGCACCGATAACTGTACGAATATTTGTAACAACAAGGTTTGAAATGGCTAATTGCAAATTCCCAACTTGGTAAGCTGCTGAAACAGTATCTTGAATTTGATAGAATAAAACGGCATCTACACGAACCATGGCATTATCTTTTGTAATTGCCTCTTGTGTTGGAACGTCTAACACCTGTTCCATACGGCTCACTTTTGCCCCAACTTTTTCAATCACGGGAATCAAAATATGAAACCCTGGGCGCAACGTTCTAACATAACGACCAAAATTTTCAACTGTATATTCATATCCTTGTTTGACAATAACGATACTTTTCATAATAGCAATGATAACAACAGCTGCCAATATGAGTAATATATTTGTTAGCATTTATCTCTCCTTTTTTTGTTATTTATTTTTAAGACGGACTAAATAAGGTTTATAAATCTTATCCCGACTTAATGTATGCCCCAAAAACCAAGCCTGCAAAAAGTCAGCAGCTTCTGTTGAAACTTTTTCCTTCTCAAACTTGGTTGTGGCTTTGTGAAAATTAACCCGTAACCCTGAAATGTTTTTAATAAAAGCATGGTGGCTTTTTTCATGAGCTGGCATGTCAGGAAAACCAACCTGTTTCATAATATTTTCTTCTTCAGGAAAATGATTTCTTGCATAATCATAGCACTTTTCAAAAACATCATCCATTGAAGAAAGTTCTTTTGAAGCGCTGTAAACATAGGCCTCATTAACTATTTTGATAAAATCTTTATGCGCCTTATCAAGTGGTTCATACCCCACTTCCATATTTTTCGACCATTTAACCCTTTTTTGCATACCCCCATCTCCTTTTTTATCTATACATTAAATAAAAAGTGAACAACATCTCCATCCGTCATTATATAAGTCTTCCCTTCTTGGCGAAGTTTTCCATTCTCTCTTGCGCCAACTTCACCATTGAAGGCGACATAATCATTGTACCCAATAACCTCGGCTCGAATAAAACCACGTTCAAAATCTGTATGAATAATTCCAGCAGCCTGTGGCGCAAGTGTTCCTTTTCTCATCGTCCAAGCATGCACTTCCTTTGGGCCACTTGTAAAGAACGTTTCAAGCCCTAATAACTTATACCCTGCTTTGATAATCCTATTCAAACCTGTTTCAGACAACCCAAGTGTTTCTAAAAATTCTTTTTGTTCAGCTTCATCTGTAAGCCCAGCCACTTCTGCCTCAATAGCAGCTGAAATAATCACACTTGAATTCCCTTGTGCTTTTGCCATTTCCTCCACTTTTTGAGAATATTCATTCCCAGTTGCAGCACTTGCTTCATCCACATTACATACATATAAAACAGGTTTCCCCGTCAAAAGAGCTAATTGGTTGAAAATCTTCATCTCTTCTGGAGAAGTAGGTTTGGCAAGACGAGCTGGCTTACCTTCTCTTAACATATCTAAAACAGGCGCCATAACAGCAACAAGTGTTTTTGCTTCTTTATCCCCTGTTTGAGCTTTTTTTTGCAACGGAATAATGCGCTTTTCAAGACTTTCTAAATCAGCTAACATTAATTCTGTTTCAACCGTTTCAGCATCTCTTATAGGATCAATTGAACCTTCCACGTGAACAATATTTCCATCATCAAAACAACGAAGCACATGAATAATGGCATCTACCTCACGAATATTTGCCAAGAACTGGTTCCCAAGCCCCTCACCTTTAGAAGCTCCACGTACAAGTCCTGCAATATCCACAAATTCTAACTGAGTTGGAATAATTTTTTGTGAATTATCAATTTTGCTTAATACTTCAAGTCTTGCATCTGGCACAGCCACACGCCCGACATTTGGTTCAATTGTACAAAAAGGATAGTTGGCAGCTTGCGCTTGAACAGTTGATGTTAATGCATTAAACAAAGTAGATTTTCCAACATTTGGCAACCCAACAATCCCACAATTAAAACCCATTTTCTAATCCTTTAATTCTATCACAAGTTTATTTAAAAAATTCTCTAAATCTCCTTTTACCACGAGTGGCACATACTTTGCAATACCCTCAAACGTTTTTTCAAGAGTTTTTTTATCTGCCTGAGAAAAAGAAGATAATACCCAATTCACAACTTCTTCTTTTGTTTTGGGTTTTGATACACCAATTCGAACACGAACATAGTCGTTTCCTAAGTGAGCATCAATACTTTTGAGCCCATTATGGCCCCCTGCACCCCCACCTCTTTTAACTTTAATCCGACCAACATCCAAATCCATATCATCATGAAAGACAACAACATTTTGAATTGGTATTTTATAAAAAGAACAAACACTTAAAACTGCTTCACCTGACAAATTCATATATGTCTCAGGTTTTAAAACCATAACCTTTTCCCCTTCAATAGTGCCTTCTGCAATTTGACCTTTAAACTTAGATTTAAATGGGGAAAATAAATAGCGGTGAACAATTTCGTCCACCGCCATGAAACCTGCATTGTGGCGAGTTTGTGCATATTCTTTTCCAGGATTTCCCAAACCAACCAACAATATCATGCGAATTAGCCTTGTGCAGCTTCATCTGTTGAAGATTGACCAGCAACGATTGTTGCAACTGTGAAATCTTCTGTTGCTGTTAATTTAACACCAGCTGGCATTTCAATTGAAAATGCTGTAATGGATTGCCCCATTTGAGCTGTTGCTAAATCAATAACGAAGGCATCAGGGATACTGTCTGCTTTACATTTGACAGTTAAAGTTCTGTGAACAATGTTCAAAACACCACCCAATTTGATTCCTGGGCATGTTGCTTCGTTTTCAAAACGCAATGGAACATCAATTGTTAATTCAGAATCTTTTGAAATACGCAAGAAGTCTGCGTGAACAGGACGCAATGAAACTGGGTGTTTTTGAATGTCTTGGCAAAGAACAAGATGACTTGCGCCGTCAACTGTGATTTCATATTGACGTGTCCAAAGACCTTTTTTGCCCATTTCAGCAACTAATACTTTTTCTTCCAAAGCAATCATCAAAGGTTCTTTTTTGTCACCATAAATAACGGCAGGAACGAACCCTTCACGACGTTTTGCGCGAGAGGCCCCCTTACCAGCTTTTTCACGTTTAATAGCATTTAATTGTGTTACTTTCATAATTTTATCCTTTAATTTAAATGTTAAAAAAGACAATCCTCCAGGGGTGAATTTGTCTTTTACTTATAATTTTTATAAGCTTGTACCTTATACACTTTTTTTAATTAAAATGCAATAACTTTTTTTATAAAAATATGTTGTTTTATTTTGTTAACAAAATATTAACAATTTATTTGAAAAAGTTGAAGAAATATGATATACTGACCTCACCTTTTGAAATCCAGACCTACTTTGGAGAAGTCCATGCATCAAAGTCATACAAAATTAACACTACTTGGGGGAAATAATAAATCTCGTATCGGCGCAAGCGCTAACCTCATTGAACACATAAATGAAAAAGGCAAAAAAACAAGCATTTTAGTTGACCTTGGAGCACTTTTTCCAAATGGCGATTTTTCAAACTCAGTTTTTATTCCAGATGCAATCAAATACTTTGGGTACAACCCTCTTAAAAATCAAACAAACCAAGCTCTTAAAGCATATCACACATTAAAGGGCGGTAAAAAATTTCCACAAATTGACGCACTCCTCCTTACTCATATGCATGAAGACCACATTGGTGGTGTTGTTAATTTATTAAAAGCAGGTTTTATCCTTCCAAGCATCTATGCATCAAAAGAAACTCTTTCTGTCCTTGGGCGAATTTTAATTGAAGAAGGTGTTTTAGAATTACCCGAGATGAACCCTATTCAAAAGGCTTTTCAACTTTCAAAAGACATCACCATTACACCTTTTAATGTATCACACACAACCGTTGGATCATTAGGATATCACATCCTCACAAAAGTTAATGGCCAAAACCATGTTGGCATCATGCACTTGGGAGACTTTAATCTTTCAGATGTTCTCTTCGGGAATGGCTATCAACAAGAGGAATTTAACAATCTTTTAAACTCCTTATATGTGACCCATGTTTTAACAGATTCTACCTCTGTTTCAAATAAGCAAAATCAAGAGCTTACATTTAAAGAAACAACAAGTAATTGGGCTCAGCTGATGCAAGAGACAAACAAACGCATCATTAGTGCTGTTATTTCAAGAAGTACACAAAATATGGCGCCCATTTTAACAGCCGCAAAACAAACTGGGCGCAAAGTTTTCATTGACGGATATATGCAACGCCTTGTTTATGATGAATTACAAAAAGCTGGCGTTTTGGATGATTTTGAAGGAACAGTTTATAATCATACGAACATTCAAGAAGGTAATTTAAGTGATTTTATCAAATCATTTAGTCCTCAAAAACAGGTTGTTATTTTTTCCGGTGCTTTTGCAGAAGGACTAAACAACAATGCAGATATGTTATCCGGTCTTGTTCGTGTCGCAAAACGTTGCCACAACTCATTTTTATTGGATAGCTCTTCTTTGGTTGCCCTTTCTCAAAGAGCCATCCCTGTGGATGACATTCATAAAAATATGAAAGAAATGACAACCTTGTTGGCTGAACAAAACAAAGGACAAATTATTCAAAACCAAACCAGTGATACCCTTTCACTTGGAGAATTCCCAATGCGACCACTTCAAAGAACAGGACATGCAACATTTAAAGAAACAATCTCCATTTTGAGCAGCATCAAACATCATCGCTCAAATTTTGAGGACGAATTGATGATTATCCCTGTTCATGGAGATGAAAATCAACTCAGAAACACCGAAAAATGCGCCAAAATTATTAAAGCTCAAACATTTCATCTTACAAACGGAAATGAAATTCATTTGGACCCCTCTGGTTTTACATCCATTGTTAACCAACCACAACCCCAACAATGGCTTTCATTCAAAGGTGATGCTATGGCAAAAAATGTATCCTTTTCAATCGATTTGGTGCAAGAAAATCAAATTTCAGCCCAAAAAGTTGAATATAAAAAGATTTTCAGCTTGGGTGGTGGCGCCATTCAAACTCACACAAACAAGAATAAGCTCGCACTTTTAAATTATATGCGAGCTTCTCTTGAAAGGCGTGTTAAAGAATAATTTTGTTATTCCAATACAACACGTAAAAAATTCTTTTTTCCTTTTCTAAGGAGCAAAAAGTCCTTATTTTCTGCTTTGACTTGAACAGAATCTGTTGGTGACGAAACTTTTTCATCATCAATGGTTAACCCTCCTTGTTGAATCATACGTCTTGCTTCTCCTTTAGATGGGAATAAGCCCACTTCAACAGACAAATCAACGGCATTAACTCCTGCTTCAAATTTTGCTTTATCAAATGTTGCTGTTGGCACATTTTCCATATTCACCCCTGCCCCAAACAAAGATTGAGCTGCTTCAACCGCTTTTTGAGCTTCTTCTTCCCCATGGACAAGTTTTGTAACTTCAAAAGCCATTTTCTTTTTAGCTGCAATAATATCAGTTTTGCATAACTCTTCAATTTCTTTAGTTGGAATATCCGTAAACAGTTTCAACAACATCTCTGTATCAGCATCCGCAGTATTGTAGAAATATTGATAGAATGCATAGGAGGTTGTCTTATCCCTTGCCACCCAAAGCGTACCAGATTCAGTCTTACCCATCTTTTTACCTTCTTTGGTCATCAAAAGTGGACATGTTAACCCAAATGTGTCTGGTTTATCAGAAGTTGCATTCCCTTCATCGTGGAAGTTCATCTTACGGCTAAGTTCAGTCCCTGCCACAATGTTACCCCATTGATCAGAACCACCAATTTCAAGCACACAGTCATAAGTTCTGTTTAAATGCACAAAATCATACGCTTGCATAAGCATGTAACCCATTTCAAGGAATGTTAAACCACCATTCTCCAAACGTTTTGAATAAGCATCTGAAGCAAGCATTTTATTCACATTAAAGTGTGTTCCAACAATTCGCATAAAATCAACATAATTAAATGAGTTAATCCATTCTGAATTATCCAAAATCATTGCAGCATTTTCACCTTCTGTCTTGATAAAACGTGCAGCAAGACGTTTAACTTCAGCCACATTATGAGCGACATCTTCTTTCGTAAGCATTTTACGCATATCAGATTTACCCGTTGGGTCGCCAACAAGCGCTGTTGCACCACCTACAACCAAAATCCCTCTGTGCCCCTTGCGTTGCAAATGACGGAACATCATTAAAGCAAAGAAATGTCCGATATGAAGACTATCAGCTGTTGGGTCAATCCCTAAATAAAAAGTGATTTTTTTATCCGAATTTAAAATAGCTTTAATCTCTTCTTCATGGGTTGATTGGTAAACATAACCACGTTCTTTTAAGTATTCAAAAAAATTATCAGACATTTTTCCATCCTTTTGTTAAATAAATCAAAGTAATTTTAAACAATATTCAAAAAAAATGCAACCTCTTTTTAAAAAATACTTGCAAAAGGAATAAAGTTGGATTAAAAATTAATCTGCTAGATAAAAAAAGAAAGAAATGCCGGAGTATAGCGCAGCCTGGTAGCGCACTCGTCTGGGGGGCGAGTGGTCGTGGGTTCAAATCCCGCTACTCCGAAATATAAAAAAAGCCACCTTTTGGGTGGTTTTTTTATATTTAAAAGTAAGTGGGTTTGAAGCCACGAAGGAAGTGGGTTCAACCACCGAAAAAAGGCAGACGCAAGTATGCCGATTTTGTGTAACAAAATTTTTCAAGGACAGCGAAGGCTAAAAGCCATAGCAAAATCCCCCTACTCCGACCATTAGCCAAGAAAGATAATCAGCCGATACGCTCCACCGAGCGAGAACCAAACACAAGCCTACATTCAAAGTGTGGCCGCTCAGCTTGGAATTACACCGGACGGCAAAGTTGATTTGACTGAAATCGGCACATTAATTGTATTTATCAAGACGATTATCAGACACGAAAACGGCATACAACCTTATTCAAACGAAACTATTCAGAAAGGAAAATAAACGAGGTAATTGCTTTTTGCACGACAAATATAAACGGTGATTTTTGCCTAATTTACGAGCCGATTTATGCGGATTATGAGCATGACACCCCCGAAACTATCCGGCAAATTGACCGAAATAACATAATATATGATGAAATCTGCACCTCTCATTAGCAATAATGAGAGGTATTTTTTGTATAGATTATAAGGAGAAGATAATGATATACGGTTATATTAGAGTTAGTACAGATAAACAAACACTAGAGAATCAAGAATTTGAAATTAATAATTTTTGCTTAAAAGAAAATATTAAAGTTGATAAATGGATAACTGAAACTATCAGTGGCACTAAAGATTTTGAAAAGCGTAAATTAGGCAAAGCTCTAAAAAGATTAAAATCTAGAGATGTGTTGATTTGTTCTGAAATTTCACGTTTAGGTAGAAATTTGCTACAAATTATGACCATTCTTAATATTTGCATGCAAAAAGAAGTTCAAGTTTGGACTATTAAAGATAATTATCGCCTTGGAGCAGATATTCAAAGCAAAGTTTTAGCTTTTGCTTTTTCCTTATCAGCAGAAATAGAAAGGAATCTAATAAGTCAACGTACTAAAGAGGCTTTATCTCGCATAAAAGCTAGCGGTCGTAAGCTCGGACATAAATTTGGAAGTAAAAATAAAAAGCATATTCTTGATGGAAAAGAGCAAGATATCATAAAGCTATTAAATAAAGGTGTGCCTAAAACATAAATTGCCAAACTTATGAATGTTAGTATTTTTACAATTTATGAATTTTTGAAAACATTAAAACATTAGATACTAAGGCTTTTATCCACAAAAAGCGTCTCTATTATGCGATATAATTTAACGAACGCCAGATGCTAAATACTTGTATAAATGACGATACTTTTTATAGTTTCTTGTTCTTCTAAAAAAATGTGCTTTTTAAACAAAATAAAGTTGATTTTTATATGTAAACAGAAGTATAAGAATTAAGTGTTCGTTTGAAACAAAAAACAATATTTTGAATGAACGTTGAATTATATGCAATGTACAGATTTGAATAGAGTGCTAAATTTAACACAAAAGGAATAAAATGAACTTAAAAAATAAATTAAAAAGCAATTTTATTGTCATTAATTATGCAAAAATATACCCATATGTAAAGCCATATTTATGGCGTGCAATTCTTGCTATATTAGTTACGTTACCTTTAGGGGCAATGGATGCTGTTATTGCATGGGTGTTAAAGCCTTATATGGATATCGTAATGATTGAAAAAAGTGTAAAAGCCACATCTTTATTGCCTTTGTTAATTATACTTTTTAGCTTATTTCAAAGTCTTTTAAATTATGCGGCAACGTATCTTAACACATGGGTTGGAAATAAAATCACTATGGATTTAAAAAAAGATCTATTTAAAAAGATGATGCGATGTGACGCAACATTCTTTGATAAATCTACTTCTGGCGATGTTATGTTTCGCTTTAATCAAGATGCAGATATGGCCTGCAGAGGTTTATTATCTAATTTAAAATTATTTACCACTCGTTTATTTTCATCTATTTCTTTGATTTTTGTTTTAATTTATAATTCTTGGCAATTATCAATTATT